>JAKSCP010000374.1 GCA_022360535.1 Pseudomonadales bacterium
ACAGAGTGGTGTTCATCAACACTGGCTTTCTTGACCGCACTGGCGATGAAATTCATACCAGCATGGAAGCCGGTCCTGTGGTGCCCAAGGCTGAAATGAAATCTACTGCCTGGATCAGTGCCTACGAAGACAACAACGTGGACATCGGACTGGCAACGGGGTTCAAGGCCAGAGCACAGATTGGTAAAGGCATGTGGGCAATGCCCGATCGCATGGCGGATATGCTGGAACAAAAAGTTGGCCATCCCAATTCTGGTGCTAACACGGCGTGGGTCCCGTCTCCGACGGCCGCTGTTCTCCATGCCATGCACTATCATCAAGTGGATGTGGCGTCGGTGCAGGATTCACTATTGCACCGACAGGCGGCCATCATCGACCAGATTCTACAAATTCCGTTAATGAAAGATCCGGCTGCCCTATCAACAGAACAAATAGAAAGTGAGTTGGATAATAACGCCCAGGGAATTCTCGGGTATGTCGTGCGCTGGGTAGATCAGGGCATCGGTTGTTCCAAAGTTCCTGATATTCACAATGTCGGTTTGATGGAGGATCGAGCGACCTTGCGAATTTCGTCCCAGCATATTGCCAACTGGCTCCACCATGGCATCTGCAACGAATCGCAAGTGCGAGCCAGTCTGTTGAAGATGGCAGCGGTAGTGGATGAGCAAAATGCCAACGATCCACTCTATCAACCTATGACGGCTGACCCGGAGGGCTCCATTGCCTTCGCCGCGGCTACCGAGCTTGTATTTGCCGGCAGGGAACAGCCCAACGGTTACACAGAGCCAGTCTTACACCGGGCGCGGCAGGCCAAGAAGAGGGAATTAGCGGACGGATAGGGCAGGATTCAGTTCTTCCAATGGTGTACCCGCGCAGCGTAATTTGTCATGATGGACGCCCAATTCGCAGCCAAATGGCTGTTATTTATAAGAAATGTTACTAAGTAACAGCTGAAGCCTGTCAGCTGAGATAAGAACAAGAATTCAACCCCAGCAGAGGTATCCATCATGGGAACAGTAGTCCGCCTCCTCCTTTTACTCACTGGTTGCACCTTAAGCAGTGGCGCGTGGTCGCAGCAGGGAAATGCCCGTGGACCGATTGGTGAGAGTCCTTACGACATCATCTCCGGCTGGCACGATCCGTTTCAGGAAGAAGGCTTTGGATTTGGTGGAAACTCCGGGGTCTGGGCTGAGTCAGAAGACAGAATTATTGTCGCGCAACGCGGCGAGACGGTGCTGCCTTACCCTGTGCCGGATTATTTCGCCGGTTTCGCTGGGCAGCTGGGCATCAACGTTCTGTTCGAGACCAACCGTCGAACCTGGCAGAATTGTTTGTACACCATGAATGCAGACGGCACCGTGACGGAAGTATGGGATCACCTGGATTATTTGTGTGAAGACTCCGTCGGGCCGGGACCGCATCGGATTCGCATCAACCCTTATGACCCTGAAAGCCGAATCTGGTTAGTCAACGAAACGTTTCATCAGATCTATGTGATAGCCAATGATGGCAGTGAAGTGCTTGCCACTTATGGCGAGAAAGGGGTCTCTGGCAATGATGAAACCCACTTTGGCCGACCTCAGGATGTGGCCTTTATGCCAGACGGCCGCATTCTCGTCGCCGATGGCCTGGATAATCACCGGGTAATCGTCTTCGATAACGACATGAATTACCTGGGTGAGTTCGGCGGCCAGGGTGACGGGCCAGGACAGTTCAATACCATCCATGCGCTGGCTATAGGTCCTGAAGGTCGGGTGTTTGTGCTCGACCGTTCAGGTGGTGAAGTAAACTTGTTTCGCGCCACTGATGACCCTGCAGTTTTCGAATTCGAACGTTCAATAGGCTCACCACTCACCTTGCCACTGGACATTATTGTTAACGAAAACGATTTCTGGATAACCGATCTGGGACCACTGCGGTTCATCAACTTCGATTTCGAAGGCAATATTAAATACACCTGGCTGGTACCCAGGCCTTTGCCCGACGGTTACATTGAAGTGCATACTTTCTCAGTCGATCCCGCTGGCAATCTGATTGGCGGTGATAATCAATACGGCCGCTCGCAAAAATTCGTGCCCAAAACGGATGCGGATCCCGAGTTGCTAATCGAGCCACCCTGGCGTGCCAGATAACAGAAACTACTTCGATAAAGTTAATAACCAAAACTGCGATGAAAAGACTAACGAATACTTGTCGCGCCTTACTTTCAACAGTCTTGCTTTTGAGTGCGAGCACCGTATCCGCGCAATCAGATGGGGCTCGACTCAATAAACTCATCGAGCTATTGGAAAACGGTCAACCCGCTTTTGGTGTGTTGTCTTTTGACTATTCACTGAATAACGCACGTTCTATGGCCACCTCCGGCCTGGATTTTCTTTTCATCGACATGGAGCATGCGCCCTTCGATATCGAACGCTTGCGTACTTTTTTGCTGGGCATGACTAATAAACGAAGCATTCAGCAGAAAGGCAATTTGCAACCGGATGTTGTGCCCCTGGTACGCATTCCGGCTGCTGCCGGTTCCGAAGAGTTGGTGGCGCAAGTCAAACAGGTACTGGATGTGGGCGTGTACGGCGTCTTCTTTCCTTCTATAGAGAATCGGGAACAGACTGAACTGGCAATCAGAGCAACCCGCTACCCCCAACTTAACGGCGCCGACGATTATGAACCGGCCGGCCTCCGAGGCCGCAACCCCTCCAATGCCGCCTGGTATTGGGGTATTTCGGACTACCATGCTCGGGCCGATGTGTGGCCACTTGATCCTCAGGGGGAATTGTTGGCGATGATGTTCATCGAATCACCGGAAGGTGTCGCCAATATCGAAGAGATTGTTACCGTCCCAGGACTAGGTGGCATTTTCATTGGACCATCTGATCTCAGCACCTCCATGGGCTATAGCAGCCCAGCGGCGCCAGAGGTTGAGGCGGCGATTCAGACTGTACTGGCTGCCTGCCTCGAGCATGATGTGCCCTGCGCTATCACCACCAACTCGAGGTCGGTCGAGGAGCGTATTCAGCAGGGCTTTCGGTTTGTCACGGTGGGCACCGACGGTGGTTTATCCGCTGGCGCGCGCAGTGCCTTGCAGCTAGGCCGCGACGCGGCAGGACGCTAGTTGAGAAGCAACTGTCTTCCTAGTTCAGCCAAAAACGGCAAGCCCACTTCCTCATACTCATACTGATCATCGTTGAATGTCTGATTAGCATTCACGTGAATCGTCGCCGTGATCAAAACTTCCTTGCCAGACGCCTGGTCGACTATATAAGCAGTATCGGTAAGATAGCCGTAAGCAAACCCAATTTTGTTGTAAATCTCAATGTGCTCCGGTATGCGTTCCTCGCTATCGCCAAAGACGAGGTACTTGTATTCGCCGTCCGGAAACTCTGTTTCATCAAAGCCGGCCTCTCGAGGTAGGGTGCTCATGGCACGTAGTACAAATTCACGATGTTCTTCACTGAGATGAAATCGCTCCTCCGCTGAAAAATTTTCAGGAAATAATAGTCGCTTCATCGTCTCATGCAGAGAAAGCAGAGGAAGATAGTTCTTTTCAGAGAAGTCGAAGGGTTGCTGTACGAGCTGACCACTGTCCATATAGGCGACGCCTTTGACTAGATTCTCCAGGGGTAGAATTTCAATGGCGTTATTGCTAATCGGTCCGATCTCAAGTGTTGCGCCTGATGCTTGAGAGAATCTCACTGTCTGCGTCGGTAGAACGTCGGAATCAGGAATGGATAACCGATGGGCAATACGGGCATTGACGCCCTTGCTTTGTAGACGTTGATTGATTTCGTCCTTGCCAAGAAACTCGAAGAGTCGATTGTAGGCTGCATCATCACTGACTACGAACAGTTTGATGAGGTCATTGGTAAAGCTACTGCCAGACGTCGATTCGCCAACGGTGTAGCGGCTGTAGCGATCGATGGTATCCAGCTTTTGCAGTTTCTCCAGGGCCAGAAGCGCCACAGGTAACTTCACCGTACTGGCAGGGTAAAAGTACTTGCTGTTGTCCACGCCATAACTGTGATCGATGAATTGAATCGAATCGTCCTCTCCTCGAACTATCTGCGAGTAGAGAATTTGTAGTTCGTGGGTCTCAAGGTTGTCCAGCACCGTGCGTATAGCGGGGCGATTGGAGTTGAGAACCGAATCGATCGGGTTGTCATTAGAGCATGCACTCAACAGCAACCAGACCACTAGCGAAAAATAAAATCGACCAGGCACTTTTTAGACTCTCCAGGGTCCACATGCAGGACAGCTCATAGCTGGCTTGTTAGTATGGAGCAGTCATGATTCGCTTGCAAAACGTCAGCAAGACCTATGACAACGGCGCCAATTTCGCTGTTGCCGACACCAGCTTCTCGGTTGAGAAAGGCCAGTTAATGGGCCTTATTGGTGAATCGGGTTGTGGCAAGACCACCACACTCAAAATGATCAATCGCCTGGAAGAGCCGAGTTCCGGCGTCGTGTTCGTTGGCGACAACAACGTCATGGACAGTCAGCCGGAAGAGCTGCGTCGCAACATCGGCTATGTCTTTCAAGGCATAGGACTATTTCCTCACTACACGGTGGCCGAAAACGTGGCCGCGGTACCGCAACTTCTGCAGTGGGAAGAAAATCGGATTCAAGCCCGCGTGCAAGCAACCCTGGCAATGGTTGGTTTACCCTACGAAGACTACGGAGACCGATATCCGACACAGCTCTCCGGTGGACAACAGCAGCGCATAGGCGTAGCGAGGGCCCTGGCCGCCGAGCCAGATGTTGTACTGATGGACGAACCGTTTGGTGCTCTTGATCCCATTACCCGTGCTGAGCTGCAGGAAGAATTCAAACGCATCCAGTCCAAGCTGGATCTCACTGTCATCATGGTCACCCACGACATGACTGAAGCATTGTTGATGGCAGATCGCATTGCGGTGATGAAGCAGGGTGAGGTGTTGCAGATTGGATCACCTGCCGAGTTAATCAACAGCCCCCAGCACGAGTATGTGCAAGAAATTGTGGCGATGCCAAAGCGAAGGGCTGATCGTCTTGATGAAGTCCTGCGTAGCAATGGCACAGGAGCCGTTTCGTCGTGAGCGATAATCTGCGCGAACAACTTCTGGTACTTCCGGCTTACTTTCAGGGGCACCTGGTACTTACACTCATTGCCATGACCCTGGGTATCACCGTTTCTATTCCCCTTGGCATTTGGGCTGCGCAGTCGGAACGGGTCAAGCGTCCGTTACTCACCCTGGTGAGCATTATCCAGACCTTTCCCAGTGTCGCTATCCTGGCATTGGTTGTGGCACTGCTTGGCGGTCGTATCGGGTTAGTGCCAGCAATTACCGCATTGGTGCTCTATAGCATGTTGCCTATTGTGCGCAATACGGTAACGGGACTGGAAACAGTTTCATCTGATGTTGTCGAGGCGGCACGCGGGATTGGTATGTCGTCTCGACAGATACTGGTAAAAGTGCGCATCCCTTTAGCTTTGCCTGTGATAATCGCAGGAATTCGAACGGCGGCCGTGTGGACAGTAGGGCTGGCGACTCTTTCTACCTTAGTAGGCGCTACCAGTTTTGGTAATTACATTTTCACAGGCCTGCAAACTCGAAACCTGGTTGCTGTCACCGTCGGTAGCCTGGCTGCGGCCACCATGGCTGTACTGCTCGATAGCTTGATCGGCGGCATTCAATGGTTAACAGAGCATCGCAATGAAAGAACCAGTGGTGTTTATTCCCGCGTAAAAACCGCAGTGCTGGCTGCTGTTGGTCTTAGCGTTGCAGTGGTCGCCTATTCGTTGATGCCGGAAGAAGAAGTGGATTTCGTGGTTGGCGGAAAGGGTTTTACCGAGCAATACATCATCGCCGGGCTGATCGCAGCAGAATTGGAGCAAGCTGGTTTCACGGTGGAACAGCGCCTGGGGATGGGAACCGAAGTAGTGTATGAGGCCACTGCCAATGGCACAGTCGATGTGTACCTCGAATATTCTGGTACCGTGTGGACGAATATCATGGGTCGCGACGATAATCCAGGTCGCCAGCAAATCCTCGATGAAGTCACGACATTTGTTGCTGCCAATGATTCGATGCGGAACGCAGCGAACCTTGGTTTCCAAAATCTCTATGCTTTAGCGATGCGCAAGGACCGAGCGGCAGAATTGGGTGTTAGCGCTATCGATGACCTCTTACCCGTTGCCAATGACTTAGTTGCAGCAGGGGATCTGGAATTTTTTGGCCGACCGGAGTGGTTAAAGTTGCGAGAGATTTACGGGATCGATTTTGGTGAGAAACTTACCTTTGATACCACGCTGATGTATACCGCAGTGGATGAACGTCAGGTTGATTTGATATCGGCCTATACTACAGATGGTCGTGTTGCTTACTTCGATTTGTTATTGCTGGACGACCCATTGAATGCGTTGCCCCCTTATGATGGTTTTCTCGCTGCGTCGGAAAGCGCGATGGCTAACCCGCGCTTCGTGGAAATACTGGCGTCGTTGGAAAATAAGATCTCCGATGAAGCAATGCGCGAAGCGAATAAAATTGTGGATGTAGACGGAGGCTCAGTTTCTGAAGCGGTAGGCTATTTGCAGTCACTGATTGATTAGTTGCCGCTTCCTATAAACGACAACTATCTGGTTCGACTATTGAGAAACTCGAAGACTTTGTGCAGATTTTCCCTGCCAGAGGCACTATGAGTACCCCCGGGGATTTCCAAGTATTCATAGTCCATATTTAGTTCAGCCATTTTATCTACCCAACGGCGAGTGATTTCGATTTCGACCTCGATATCTCTGTCACCGGCGATTAACAGAACCGGTGTTTCCCTGAACTTGGTTAAGATTTCCGGTTCTTCCCCGGTTACTGGTGACAGCGGTGCGATAGCAGCCCACAAATCAGGATACTGACTCGCCAGATACCAGGTGCCGCTGCCACCCATGGATTGGCCAATCAGATAGATACGTTGATTGTTGACCGCAAAGTCTCTCCGAACCTCGGCCACTACGTTCATGACATCCAACTCGCTCAGCCGGCTCACCTCCGCTGGCGAGAGATCGCGGTCCTTTGCACTCGGCTGAAAGCCATCAGGAGGCCTGGATCCAAACCAGCCACGTCCGCTAAACCCTACTGGAGTGGCAACAATGAAACCGTAGTTTTCCGCTAACTCAACCAGGTTGTTGTATTCCATCATGTACATCGCACCAGAACCATGTCCATGCAGCGCAACCAGCAATGGCGCTGGAACAGGCTCTTGATAGGTAGTAGGCACGAACAGCCCATACTCAGAATCAAAATCACCTGCTTCCGAAAAGCGATAGGATTTAATCTGCACACGATTAAGTGCTGCAATGTTTTCCGGAGATCGAGGGGGCTGAATCCAAATATCTGCACACTGGGTCAGGTAGAGTATTGGAATTAGTACGGTTAGCCTACAGACAATCTTAAACAAAAGACGCATGCTTTGACTTCTATTCACAGTAGAGTGCTTCAGCCGGATCCATGGCAACGATTTTTCTGACAGGGACAACGGACGCCAGTAAAACCAGACAGGCTAATCCTGCTAGTACGCTGGTTGCCACTGGAAATACAACATTAAATAAGCCCGCCGACTGAATTTGTTCTACGAGGATAGAGAGCAACAGAACCGCTCCGACTCCACCAACAACAAAACTGGCCAGCAGATAACGGCTTGCTTGGCTGAGGAACAGGTTCAGGATCATTTGATTGGTTGAGCCTACCGCCCTTCGAATGTTCAGTTCTTTAGTGCGAAGGATGACCGAACGAGACACAACGCCATAGATTCCGGCAATTGCTAATAGTGCGGTGACAATTGAAACCCAGGTCATGAGATCGGCAAACAGGTTGAAAGGTGCTCCGGACAGTAGTGTCATATCGATCAGGGGAAGAACGTTTAGGATGGCTACATCACGATCCACCCTGGCGCTCGCCTGCTTGATCACATCTTCATAAAAGCTTATAGGTCGACTGCTAGTAGTTAGTCCAGATGCTGTTGTGGTGGTGAATATTGTATTGACTGAGGATTGAATCTCATCTCCGGCCAAGGCTAACTGAGAGAGGGGGCGGTACAGAGTTGATTCTGATAGCGGCGAACCAATGGGATTTCCCTGCAAGAGAAATCGCACTACTCCCACAACCGTGAGCGTTTCCGCGCTGCGATCCGCATCATAGATAATCTGTTTTCCAAGGGCAGTGTCCTCTGGCCAGAATTGTTGTGCGAAGAGTTCGTCGACTATAACTGCCGGCAGGTTTTCGTGGTTGTCACCAACATCAAAAAACCTTCCTTCGACTAGCTCAATACCAAGCTGTTCCAAATAGCCGTCGCTTGTCCACACATGCTTTATAGAAGGAAACTGACCCTCATTTCGCAGATCCCTATCCTGTAACTGATAGTTTACGGAAGGTGCATGGACCCGGGGTGGGGCTGTAGTAAATTCTGTTGCTCCGAAACTGTCCTGATTAGCAACCTCCAGATCTAACTGTTGAAGAAAATGAAGTTTTTCTTCGGCTGTTTGATAGTTGTCCGAAGATAGCCTCAGTCGAGAGGCGAGTATGTCATCAGTCTGAATTCCCAGCTCGTTTTGATAGGCATTGTAGATACTGACCGCTAACGCTAACGAAACAATCAACAAAAAACAGGAAGCGACAAGTTCCATGGCGACAAGAAAACGAGTAAAGCTTCCGGCACCTGAAGTGCTTTGGTTGTTTCTATTAAGCACCTCGCCAACACTTGATCGGCTTGCCTGCCATGCGGGATAGAGACTTGAAAACAACCACACAGCTATCGCGCAGAGCACCACTAAAATCGAGTCTTCCAATCCTAGATTCACAGAGAACCAAAATGGAAATCCAGCAAAGTACTCCGGGTAAGCTACGGAGAGATAAGTTAAACCTGTTTGACCCAACACTAGCCCAATACAAATCGCCCCACCAACAATTAGTAAAGACTCGAGCAACACCTGCCCAGTGATGCGAAGCCGGGTTCCGCCTACTGCGCTGCGAACAGCCAGCTCCGCGATGCGCTCGTTACTTCTGATTATGAGCAGATTGCCAACATTAAATGCCACCAGTAGCAACACAGCCGCGGTCAGACCAGAAAGCAGCACGCCGGTAAAAGGTACAACGCTGGAGTTGAAAATCTTGGTGTAGTGCAGTGCGATGCCAGTCTTATCACCATAGCTTTCTGGATATTCTTCACTAAGTGGTGTGAGTATGGCTTTTACTTCCGTGTCAGCCTGGGTGAGGTTGATTCCCTCATTAAGCATACCTACGACCAGTAGAGATTGATTGCCGCTAGGCTCCGGATTGGCAGGAAGCTGAAGTGGTAGCCAGATGTCATTGAGATAAGGATAAGCAAATCCCTCTGGCATCACTCCGACAATAGTGTACGTTTGTCCATCGACCCGTGACTGCTTTCCAATAATGTTTTCATCGCGGTTATAGTAACTGTTCCATAAAGAGTAGCTGACCACAGCAACAGGGCTCGCTCCTGCTTGGTTGTCATTCGCGACAAGGCTTCTGCCTAAAATCGGGTTTGTGTTGGCTACATCAAGCAGATTCGAAGTAATGACAGCTGAAGAAACAATTTCTGCCGTTTCACCATCGCTGATTGTTGATGTGGAATTCTGGTAAGCGCCAAGCATTTCAAAGCTGCTGAGGCTCTCTGTAAGTAGTTGATAAACATAGGGATCTAGAGTCTGAGAGGTTGGCACCAAACTGCTGATCTGGGTGTCTTCCATAATAATAGTAAGACGATCACTGTCTGGAAAAGGCAGGTTGGCGGTGCCAGTGAACTTGGTTAGTACAAGTAAAGGAACAGCCATGGCCAACCCCACGGCGATGACGAAAACACACAGAGAAGTGAATCCTGCTTTTCTTCGGAGCAGTCGGAGTGTGAAGGAAAGATCAAACCAAACATTCATAGTTTCTACTCTGCATTTATAGGTACGATTTATTCGTCTCGCAAAGTCTCTCCTGGTTCCATAGCAATAAGCTCACGCGCTGGACCGTAGGTGGATAGAAACACAAGCAAGGCCAGTCCAACACTCACGCTGGGAAACACCAAAGGTAACCATTCCAGTAGTCTGATTGATTCAGTGGTCACCATGTTAGAAATTAGAACCGCGCCTCCACCGCCGATGATCAACCCGACGCAGAGGTATTTAAATCCTTGGCGGATGAAAACCCATAGAACGTTGTTGTTGCTCGATCCAACAGCCCGGCGAATGCCAATCTCTTTTGTGCGTTGACGAATGGATCGAGTTACGATGGCGAAGATACCGGTAATGGCAAGTGCTAAAGTCAGGATGGCGATGCCTGTAGAAGCCTGGCTAGCGAAAACCATCACAGAGTTCGCACCCTCTTGCCATTCCTCAAGGCTCAATATGAAAGCAGGAGGCACATTGCGGTCCACCTGTGCGGCAGCAACTTGTAAAGTCTGACGGTAGTCTTGAGGGTTTCCTGCAACCTTCACCGCAACGTTGAGTCGCAGGTCCTGTCCTGGAGAAAAACAACAACGTTGAGAGAGTGGCTGATAGAAACTCGTTCGATTGATATCGTCCATGGCTACAGCTTGAAGGATATGTGGAGTCACACCGACGATGGAGACCGTAGTCCAGGAAGAATCATTGCCGCTAAAATCAAGTTCCAGGGTTCGGCCTATTGCCGCTTGTGAAGGGTTGGCTTCATTTGGCCAAAGCTGCTCTGCAAACAACTCGTCAATTATGACTACAGGAATAGAGTTTTCAGAATCTCCATTATCGAAACTTCTTCCGGCTGTTAACGAGACACCCATCGTTTCGAAATAGTTGTTCTCTACATAGACAACGCCTTTTCTTGGATAAGTGTCGTTGACTCGTAGGTCTCTGTCTCCTACACGGTAAGAATATCGTCTGCTGGCACCCTGACTCGGCAGTGCGCTGGTGTATGTGACAGCTTCCACACCCTGTTCTATCAATAATTCTGTAGCCAGGTTGTTTCTGAATATGGCTCTGGCAGATGCAGTTGTGTAGAAATCCGTCGGAATATCAACCCTGGCAGTTAAGTAGCCCTCGGTAGCCGTGCCATAGTCGGTCTCTGCGGACTCGACACTGGCGCCGATGAACACTCCGGTTAGCACCAATAGAAAGCAGGAAAAGAC
>JAKSCP010000269.1 GCA_022360535.1 Pseudomonadales bacterium
AGTTGCATCTGCGGTCAATGTAATTTCTTCGCATAGCAGCCTGAGATTGTCCTGGTGGGGAGTTGAGGATTGTCCGCTACCCGTTTCGTTCTCTGCGTCAGCAATCTCTTCCAGTCTCAGTTGCTGCATCTTCTCGGCCTGCAGTTCTAACGACTTCACCTGAGACCTCAATTCCTCAAATTCGCCATTCTTGAATTCGGAGCTGAGCTGCTTGTTTCCTTTCATGCTGGTCCTTAAGTCGCGTAAAGGTTGCACAATCCCACGCTTCCATTCCAGTGAATATGCTATTGCTTGCTGTATCAGGGACTGTGGTGCCACTCCTCTTTCTTTTCCATACCAAAGACAAAACAGGACAAGGTTTACATCAAGGCCATAGTCATTTTGCAGCTGCAAACAGGCGTCAGGCACTCCGGGTTGTTCATATAACTGGAGAGAGAAATTCCAGAAACTGCTGGAAGTTACGACAAATTCTGACATGACAGGAAAACCGTGTACGCGCTTAAATGGCGGCTGCAATACGGCTGAAGAGTGTAGCAACTAACTTATACGCAATGCATATACATATTTTGGGCATCTGTGGGACCTTTATGGGTAGCTTGGCGGTCATCGCCAAGCAGCTTGGCTATCGTGTGAGCGGCAGCGACATGAACGTTTACCCGCCAATGAGCACGCAGTTGGAATCCTTGGGCATCGAACTCAAGGAGGGCTACCGATTCGAGAATCTGCAGCCAATGCCAGATCTTGTGATCATTGGCAATGCGCTTTCCCGTGGCAACCCGGCAGTGGAATACGTGCTGAACGAAGGTATTCCTTATACCTCCGGTCCGCAGTGGCTTGCGCAATTTGTGCTGCAAGACAAGTGGGTGCTGGGAGTGGCTGGTACCCATGGCAAGACGACCACCAGTGCATTGCTCACCTGGATTCTTGAGCGAGCAGGCACCCGACCGGGTTACCTGATCGGTGGTGTCACGCAAAACCTGGAACATTCAGCAGCATTAGGTGACTCTGCCTTTTTCGTTGTGGAAGCTGATGAGTACGATACAGCTTTCTTCGACAAACGATCCAAGTTTGTTCACTACGCGCCCCGCACAGCTATTCTTAACAATCTTGAATTTGATCACGCTGATATCTTTGATGACCTGGCGGCCATCGAGAGACAATTCCATCACCTGGTTAGAACCATTCCAGGCAATGGGCTCATCATTACGCCCCATCAGGATTCAACCCTGGAAGCGGTGTTGGCGCAAGGCTGCTGGAGTCCCCGTCAACAGTTTGGTCTGGACGTACCTGAAGAAGTCTGTAAGCTCATGGCGACCAATGGCGGTGTGTTTTGGAATGCAGTCACCGCAGATCAACATGGCAGCAGTTTCGAAGTGGTGAAGTATGGACAGGGATCCACCGGTGAAGTAATGAATCGCGCCGCTGTGAGTTGGCAACAAACGGGCCTGCATAATGTGCGTAATGCTCTGGCAGCAGTTGCTGCCGCGCACCATGTAGGTATCGATGTGGGAACCGCTGCTAACGCTCTGGAAGAATTCAAAGGTGTCAAACGTCGCATGGAACACCTGGCAACTGTGGAAGGCGTGCATGTTTATGATGATTTTGCCCACCACCCCACAGCGATCACGACAACGCTGCAAGGTATGGCCGCCAAGCTACAATCTGAAACTGGTCCCAAACGTCTTATCGCGGTGATCGAGCCCCGCTCCAATACCATGCAAATGGGTGTGCACCAGCAGGAGCTGAACGCGGCCTGCGAGTCAGCGGACACGGTGGTGTGGTATAAACCCAAAAATTCGGGAATCGATTTCAAGTCGTTACTACAAGACAGTCGGGTCCCGGCCTATGCCTTTGATGATGTTGACGCCATTGTGACATTTCTCGAGGAGAGGAGTATGGCGGGTGACCATATCGTTATCATGAGTAATGGTGGTTTCGGTGGTATCCATCAGAAATTGATTGCGGCGCTGAGTTACGGGCCTTAACACTCTGCTCTACTGCCCGGTTCTGTAAATTTTTCACAGGAGTTCTGTTTAGTCGATGACTGAACGGCAAGATATTGCGCTTTTTCCACTGCGGGTAGTGATGTTTCCCGGAAGTAAGCTTGATTTGCAGATATTTGAGCGTCGCTATCTGGATTTAGTAAGCCACTGCATGCGCAACGACGTAGGCTTTGGCGTTTGCCTGTTGCGGGAGGGTGAAGAGGTCATTCGAGAAGCCAGTAAGCAAACCATTCATCGCACCGGTACCTATGCCAAGATCATCGATTGGGATCAACTGGATAATGGCTTGTTGGGAATTAAAGTCGAAGGTCAGGCAAAGTTTCGTATTTACGATTGCTGGCAGGGTGATAGTGGGGTGCTTGAGGGCAAGGTTGAGTTCAGCGAACAGGACTGTCTGGGACAGGCAAGCATTCCTCTCAGCGAGGATTTGGCGGCACTAGTGGACTTGCTGCAAAACCTGGAGAGCCACCCCTTGGTGGAACAGCAAGATTTGCAAGTCGACTACGATAACTTGTGGGAACTTGGTTGGCGATTGGGGGATTTGATTCCGGTAGAAGTTGAGCAGCGCCAGGAATTGCTGGAACAGGATGATCCCTGGGAGCGCATTCGCTCTATTGAACAGCTCGTCGCCGATATCGCCAACGACACCTAACCTGCATAGCACCCCGAAACCGTCTTCACAGTCTGTAAACTTTGTCGGTTTTCTCTCTGGCTATTGGCCATGGGCTTGGCGGATAATGGCCAGCCCTTAATAAAAAATGAATTGTGGCTGGCGGTTGGGCAAATGTTGGCGAGACTAATCGACATTACGGGTTGGTCCCATGAGCAATGGCTGGCAGCCAGCATCCTGGCGTTCATCATAATCACTGTTCTCGTAGTGCTGCATCGGATGATGAAATTGTTCCAATTGTCGAAAAAGAAAAACTATCAGCCGAATCTGCGACCGCTACGAAGGCAGCGACAGCGTTAAACATTTATGAAGGCAAACCGACCCTACCTGACCGTCTTTGCACTGCTGATTCTCGCCTTGGTGAGCTTGAGTAGTCACGCCATCATTGTGCGGCACGACGTGCTTTCTACTGACTACGAAATCAGTAGAACCGACTATCCGGCGGTGTTTTTTCTGGAACGGCAGGGGAGTCGCAAAATCTGCGTCGCCACCGTGATACATCCTCAATGGGCATTAACTGCGGCCCACTGCGCGGAAGAAACCATGTTGGAGGAGACTGTGCAGGCAGGTCGTCGCTTTGGTGTGATGGTTGGCGGCCAAGACAGAGAGATCGATGCGGTCATTAAGCATCCACTCTATGATCAGGAATCGTCGAGCGATGTTGACTTGGCTTTGTTGCGTTTTCGCAGCCCATCGGCCACTCCCAGGCCGCTTCCCTTGCAGCAGAAACAGAATGAACTGGGTGCCGAGGTGACGATTGTGGGCTGGGGATACTTTGGCTTGGGCACCTTAGGTCGCCAGTACGATGATGGTCGCATGCGCAGGGCGACTAACCGAATTACCGCTGTCCAGCGCTACCTGCGTTTAGTTTTTGACGATCCAAGAGACCATGCGGCAGAGAGCTTACCCTTGGAGGGTGCACCAAGTTTGGGTGACAGCGGTGGTCCAGCCTTGATTGACACCGAGTTGGGCCTCCATTTGGCAGGCATTGCAGTAGGTCAGATACAAGGCGCCGACTTCAGCGAAGAAACTCAAGGCCGTTACGGCGCAGTGGCTATCTACGAAAGAATATCCAGCCACATCGATTGGATCGAGGAAGTGGTTGGCAGTGAGGTTCCGTTCGACAGCTAAACACGCTGTTGTTTAGGTTGAACCATCAATCAGCGAGAGAGTAAATGATCAAGAAACTTCTGATTTCAATTGTTTTGTTCGTGCTTCTTATTGGGGGCGTTGCATACTTTTACTTGGATAGTTTGGTAACCAGCGGTATTCAGGTAGTGGGTAGTCAGGTGCTGGGCACTCAAGTCACGGTAGATTCTGCATCGATCTCACCCTTAACTGGTTCCGGCTCCATAAACGGCTTACGCATCGAAAATCCGGAGGGTTTTAATTCCCAATATGCTTTTGAACTGGAAGAAGTCTCAGTCTCTCTCAACGTCGGTTCGGTGTTTTCAGACGTGGTTGAAGTTGATTCGGTAGTGATAAGAGATCCCGAGATTACTTACGAGAGGCGACTAACCAGTGACAACATCGGCGCACTAATCGACAACCTGCCAGGCAGCGGATCCGAGGCGGCCGAGCAATCCGAAGCAACGGAAAGCTCAAGCCAACTCATTATTCGGGAATTTCTGATGGAGAGTCCGCAGCTGAATCTGGTGGCAGCATCAATCGAAGCACCTATCCCACTCCCCGATATCTCGCTGAGCAATATTGGTGAAGAGAATGACGCCAGTGTAGCTCAAGCGATGCGGCAGATCCTTGGGGCTATTTCCACGTCTATTTTGAATTCCGACCCACCTGTCCTTGATATGCTGAGGGAAAACGTAGAAAACCGAATTCAGGAAGGTGTGGAAGAAGTCGAAGACGCGGTGGAAGATATCACTGATCGCGTGCGTAGTATCTTCAACTAGTAGTATCTTCAACTAATGGCCTAGGCAGGTTTTCTGGATTCAGATTCGTTGTCGTTCAGGCATTGATTGCTACTGCCCGCCAGCAGGCGATCAGTGCGGCCTGTAATTCGATAGGCAATCAGTCCCACCCACTCGCGCATCGCAGTTCGCAGGACTCCCAGGTTGTCAGCAAAAGCGAAATGTAAGCGCAGCAAATCACCCTGGCGGGAATAATGGTCCACTGGATAAGCGTAGACTGGCCACTGCTGTTGACAGAAAACACCAATAGCCCGCGGCATATGAAACGCTGAGGTCACCAGAATCCATTCCTGGCCGGGGGTGGGATTCACCAGAGTTTTGCTGTTACTGGCGTTCTCTGCCGTGTTGCGTGACTCACTCTCATACAGGATGGCGCGCTCTCCGAGATTTAGTTGGTCAAACAGGAAGCGCGCGTAGTCTGCTTCTTTGTATTGCTGTTCGGTGACGCTGTCACTGCCACCGGTATAAACGATCTGTGCTTGTGGATAGAGCTGTGCCATGTACATCAGCGACGTAAGCCGTTCAGCTGCCGCCCCGATTTCTGATTGCCCCCAGGCTTCGGATTTAGCGGGGTCCATTGAGCCTCCGAGCACCACAATACCGTCAGCCTGGGCGGGAAGCGCGGCATTGGCCTGAAAACGATTTTCCAGCGGATAGATTAGCCATTCACCCACGGGAAAGGCCGAAATACTAATGAGCAGGAGAGCGCAGGCAGCCAGCAAGTGGCGAGATAGCTTCATCCAGCCAAATACCATGGCAAACCAGGCACCTGCACCCAGTATGACGATCAGACTGTCCGGGGAGATCAAGGCCCAAATCAATTTGGAGGCGATGAAGAAAACAGTATCCATGTACCCAGCTTAGCTCCTGCAAAAGCAGCATGCTATCGCACATTCTGCCGTGTATTCATCCCCTCGAATCCAGGCAATCTGATGGGTAGATTGTGTTGCTGGATTTGCTAATATCCAGTGCTGGTCCGAATTAAATCACAGGAGTTTGTAGTATGACGATTCAGGTAGGCGACAAAGTACCCGCGGCAACTTTCAAGGTAATGACCGCAGATGGTCCCTCAGACATGAGCACTGATGAGGTGTTTACGGGTAAGAAAGTCGTGTTCTTCGCCGTGCCGGGCGCATTTACTCCAGGTTGCTCTATGACCCATTTGCCCGGTTTCGTGGTGCAGGCAGACGCAATCAAGGCGAAGGGAGTTGACACCATTGCCTGTATGTCGGTGAACGATGCTTTTGTTATGGGTAGTTGGGGGCAGGCTCAAAACGCTGAAGAAATTCTCATGCTGGCTGACGGCAATGGCGATTTTACTGCGGCCATTGGTTTGGAGATGGATGCAAGCGGATTTGGCATGGGAACCCGCAGCCAGCGCTTCGGCATGATTGTGGAAGACGGTACAGTAACCCATCTCGCTGTCGAAGCGCCGGGTGAAATTAAAGTAAGTTCAGCAGAAGCCATGCTGGAAGTGCTTTAACAAAGAGCGTCTGAAGCCCAGGTGCCAGTTTGATTCTTAGGCTGAGTTTTAGGGTCTAATGAGTGCTAACTGGCACCTAATGGAATAAAAACTACAAGCGATACAGAAATGATTACGCAACATCTCGATTACTCAGATGGAGACACTGCACTCGAGGCCTATGTGGCATACGAGGAAACCGATGTTCAGAAGCCATTGGTGTTAGTGGCCCATGACTGGAGTGGTCGTCGGGAATTCGCTTGCCAGGCAGCCGAACGAGTTGCTGGCATGGGATATGTTGGCTTCGCGCTCGACATGTACGGCAAGGGAGTGTTCGGCGCAGATGGAGACACAGATCTCAATGCATCACTCATGAATCCGTTCGCGAGCGATCGGGCCTTGTTGCGACAACGTATTCGAGCTGCATTGGTGGCCGGCCGTAATGTGCCGCAGGTCGATCCAACCAGAGTTGCTGCCATGGGTTATTGTTTTGGTGGCATGTGTGTTCTCGAACTCGCCCGTTCCGGTGCAGATGTTCAGGGTGTGATCAGCATTCATGGCATTTTGGCGCCAGGGGATACGGCGAATGAGGAAATTGTCGCGAAAGTACTCTGTTTGCATGGGCATGATGATCCCATGGTTCCGCCGGAGCAGGTGCTCGCATTCGAAACAGAAATGTCGGAGGCTGGTGTCGATTGGCAGCTACATGCCTATGGTGGCACCATGCATGCCTTCACCAATCCTGCTGCCAATAATCCGGATTTCGGAACTGTGTACAACGTTGTCGCGGAATCCAGAACCTATCAATCGCTAGCGAACTTTCTGACTGAGTTGTTCTAGCCGTCTAACCACTGTTCGTTCAGTGGTGCAGTCAAGGAGTGAGCATGAGTGAGCAGCCTGAAGGAACGAGCTTCGACCAGATGCGCAGCAGAGTTGGTCTGATTCTCGGGCCGACCGTCTTTATCTTCATGCTCCTGTTTGTGGAGCTGGATCCGGCGAATCCCCTGGTTACCCGCATGGCGGCTGTGATTTTTCTCATGGCCATTTGGTGGATCACTGAAGCCATACCGCTGGCGGCGACAGCCTTGTTACCCATCGTATTGTATCCCTTGCTTGGCATCATGTATGGCAGGGAAGTGCCAGCGGGTAGTCGGGTGGATATGAGCACTGCCAGCTATCGCGATGGATTTAGCTCCAGAGATTTCGATGTCATTCTGCCCAATGTAGCCAATCAATACATGGATTGGATCATCTTACTATTCATGGGTGGTTTCATCATTGCCGTTGCTGTCGAAAAATGGAATCTGCATAAACGTATTGCCCTTAACATTTTGAATATCGTTGGTGGGCAGCCTCATAGATTGGTGTTGGGATTTATGCTGGCGACGGGGTTTCTGTCCATGTGGCTTTCCAATACTGCCACTGCGTTGATGATGATGCCCATGGGCATGTCGCTTATCCTGCTGTACGAAGAGCTCAATTCCGGCCTGCTCAAGCGCGGCGAAGTCGTGGACAGTAGAGCATCCAACTTTTCATTAACCTTGTTATTGGGCATAGCGTATTCGGCTTCAATTGGCGGTTTTGCAACGCTAATTGGTACGCCGCCTAATGGCGTGCTGGTGACACAACTTCCTCAGTTATTTCCAGAGGCACCAGAACTGACTTTTTCCACCTGGCTCTTATTTGCGCTGCCTATGAGCACGGTCTACATGTTGCTGGCCTGGTTGTTATTGACCCGTTTTGTGTTTCCGCTACCGCCCTCAACCCCCTTCAGCGGTAAAGACTTTATCCGGGATGAACTGCGTAAGCTTGGACCTATGTCCACCGAAGAGAGGCGGGTGCTAGTGGTCTTTGTTGGGTTTGCTGCGCTCTTGATGACTCGTAAGGAGCGCCTGTTTGGTGCTGACATTGATGTGTTTGGCTGGAGTTACTATTTGGACAGGATTCTCCAATCGTTTGATACTCAGCCAGTGGGTTATCTGATTGATGATGGCACCGTATCCATCGGCATGGCGCTTACCCTGTTTATGATCCCAGCAAGTAAAGCCATAGGTGGTCGGCTGCTGGATTGGGACGATGCCAAAAAGATTCCCTGGGGCATCTTGCTTCTGTTTGGGGGCGGGTTGGCGATAGCCAAGGGATTTACTACCTCCGGGCTGTCCGGGTACATCGCGAGCCAGCTACAGGTTTGGTTAGGGGATGCCAGCCCGCTAATAATTGTTATAAGCACAGTGGGTATTATTACTGGCCTCACCGAGGTCGCTTCCAATACCGCCACCATCTCACTCTCCCTGCCGATCATGGCTAGTTTGTCCCAGGCGATCGAAGCACACCCGCTGCTGCTGTTGATTCCTACCACTTTGGCGGCATCCTGCGCCTTCATGCTGCCAGTTTCCACGCCACCCAATGCTATCGTCTACGGCTCTGGACGCATCCCTATCATGAAAATGGTAGTGGCAGGCATCTGGCTGGACATTCTGTCCGTAATACTTCTAACGATCTTCGTGTATACCCTTGGGCACCTGGCATTTGGGGTGCTGGATGGATTCCCCGACTGGGCGATACCCTGATTGAGTAATTCAATCGAGGCATTCCCCGGAAACTCAAAGGATGAAGTAGTTCGCAGTACGAGAAATGGGGAGTTTTGGGGCTATAGCCTTTATGCTAATGTTTGTTGCCAGTACCTCAATAATCGCCGAAACGCAGTGATCATGGGGCCTCGCCGGGAAAAAGGCGGGTAGAAAAGGACTATAAAATCAATAACTAAGCTGCAAAAGCAGACGCAATTCACGACAATCACAGCATGAATGACCATCATCCTATCGACGATGTTCGGACCGACCCCTGTCCGGCGGGCGATGACAATTGTCCTAATCTTTCTCAGGTGCAAAAACTGCGGGAAGAGATAAAGCAGTTGGCAGCGCTGGTGCGTACCGATGAATTAACAGGTCTCTTTAATTTCCGCTACTTCACCCAGGCACTGAGTCTGGAGATGGAACGTACCCGTCGTTCGGGGCAGCCCACCTGTCTCATTATGTGCGACCTGGACCATTTTAAGGATATCAACGACCTGCATGGCCATGAAGTGGGGAATGTTGTGCTTACCCATGTCGCGGGCCTTATCA
>JAKSCP010000299.1 GCA_022360535.1 Pseudomonadales bacterium
TATCCAAACTGGTGCCTTCGTAGTCTCGTCGTACTACTGCCCCTACTCTTTCACAGAGATCGGTTATTTGTTTGTGAAAAAGATGGTGTTCGCTGATGGTCAGCACTGGCTCCCCCAGCAGGTCCATGCGATTAATACGCTTCTTCTCACCCAGGCGGTGGTCTCGGGCTATGGCCAGTTTCAGGGGTTCCCGAAACAAAGGGGCCACTACCAGCTCATTGGACATGATGGGCAAGGTAGACAGGATCAGATCATGCTGGCCGTTAATGAGCCCGGTCTCCAGATCACTGGGAGCATCCTCACGCACATAAAGTTTGAGCTCGTGATAGCGATTGTGAATAGGGCTGAGGATATGAGGTAAAAGATAGGGACCTAGAGTCGGTGTGACTCCCAGCCTGTAGGTACCCATTCCACCTCCTGAAAGCAGCGCTGCCTGGGTGGTAAAGCCCTGTGCCTCTTCCAGAATCCGACGCGCGCTGAGCAATAATTCGCGGCCCTGCGGGGTTGTTGTGATTCCCTTGCGGCTTCTTTCAAATAATTGAATTTTAAGGGTTTTCTCCATGGCAGCCACCTGATTACTGAGAGTGGGCTGGGTGATGTTCAGGCGAAACGCCGCCTGCCGAAAGCTGCCGTATTCAGCCACGGCGGCGAAATACTGAATCTGCTTGAGGGAGAGACTTTCCAGAGTGTCCACGGAGGAATCCTAAATCGGCAAAAAGAAGTGATAGTCAAAATCTATAACGAAATAGGTATTCACGCAATATTCTTATCATAAAAATGTCTCTAGACTGGCTCCCTCAAATTAAGTCATGGACGATTTGTGTCGTCCGTGGTTTTAATTGTTCCATTGAGGTGCTTGGAAATGGAAAAGCTGATTGCGGGCATAGCCCGTTTTCGGACGTCTTCCTATGAAAAAAGGAAGTCTCTGTTCTCGGAATTGGCCAATGGCCAAAGTCCGGAAGTCCTGTTTATTACCTGCTCGGATTCACGCATAGATCCAAACCTGCTCACCCAATCTGAGCCAGGCGATCTCTTCATCATCCGAAATGCTGGCAATATCGTACCTCCTCATGTAAGAGCTGCAGGGGGCGTAACTGCCTCTATTGAATTCGCGGTGGCGGCGTTGGGGATTAAGCATATTGTGGTTTGCGGTCACAGCGACTGCGGTGCCATGAAGGGCGCTTTAAACCCTGGTGCATTGTCTGATCTCCCTCACGTTCAAGACTGGTTAGAACACAGCCGCGGCGCGGTAGAAGCAGTTCGTGCACGCACAGGTGACATAACGTCATCTGCATTGGCACATGTCACGGAAGAAAACGTTGTTCAGCAACTGCAGCATCTACGTACCCACCCTGCTGTGATGGCAAAACTTGCTACTGGCGATGTCGAACTGCACGGATGGGTATATAACATTGAGCATGGCACTATTTCTGCATTCGATGATGATACAAAAGAGTTCGTACCTGTTGAGGAACGCTACGCAGAATTTCTTAACGTTGATCAATTGAAGTCTGCTTAAGCAGGACTCTCAAGCGAGGAATAAATAATGTTTGGATTTACAAAGGACAATCTTAGAGGCGATATCTATGGTGGTATCACCGCAGGTGTAGTTGCGCTGCCTTTGGCGCTTGCCTTCGGTGAAGCATCAGGAGCGGGCCCGATCGCTGGCCTCTATGGCGCCATTATCGTCGGTTTCTTCGCCTCGCTATTTGGCGGCACCGGCTCACAGGTCACTGGCCCTACCGGACCAATGGTCGTTGTCTTTGCCGGCGTCTATGCAGCGCTTGAAGGCAACCCGTCACTGGTATTTACCACGGTGGTATTGGCAGGCGCTATTCAAATTGGATTTGGCGTCGCGAAACTCGGTCAATACATTCGCCTGGTTCCTTATCCAGTTATCTCCGGTTTTATGAGCGGCATTGGCTGCATCATTATCGCTCTGCAGACCAGCCGTCTATTCGGTCATGAGCCCGAAGGCAGCGGCACCGTCCCCGCCTTGATTGAAATTCCAGGGGCAGTGATGGATCCGAACTGGGTAGCACTTGGTATTGGCCTGATGACTCTACTCATCGTGTTTAAGTGGCCGGCCCGTTGGGGCAAGATAGTGCCACCACCGCTGGCTGGTTTGATCATCGGTACAGTAACTAGTGTTTTTGTTGTTGGTGCGCCAATCCTTGGTGATATTCCAACTGGCTTGCCTAGCTTCATCATGCCAGCCCTTAGCCAGGACACTCTTCTCATTGTGTTTGAAGCGGCCTTTATCTTGGCACTGCTGGGATCAATCGATAGCCTGCTGACGTCACTGGTTGCAGACAACATGACCCGTACCCGGCACAACTCCAATCAGGAGTTGATTGGCCAGGGTGTCGGTAATGTCATGGCAGGTTTGTTCGGCGGCATCGCCAGCGCGGGCGCCACCATGCGCACGGTGATTAACATTCGTACCGGTGGTAAAACCAAGATTTCCGGTATGCTGCACAGTGTCTTGTTGCTGGCTATCGTTGTCGCATTGGCCCCACTGGCTTCCAATATTCCGCACACAGTACTCGCTGCCATCCTGATTAAGACCGGTTGGGACATCATCGACCGTGCTTACATCCTTAAGGCACATCGCGGTCCGCGCTGGGATCTCGGTCTGATGCTATTGGTACTGGTCCTGACTGTATTCGTCGACCTTATCACTGCGGTTATGGCCGGTGTAGTGATGGCTTCTCTGGCATTCGTTAAACAGATTGCTGATGAACAACTTAAGCAACTTCGTGACATCACTAGTGAAGGCTTGTCGATTCATTTCTCTGAAGAAGAAGCCGAACTGATGACCCACTCACACGAGCGTATCAACATATTCGACTTCGGCGGCCCATTGAGCTTTGGGGCTGCAGCCGATGTGGGTCACCAGGTGCGCGAGAAATCTGGCAAGTTGAGTCAGGTCACAATCCTCGACTTCCAGCAGGTACCATTCATTGATGTGTCTGCAGCACGGGCTGTGGA
>JAKSCP010000191.1 GCA_022360535.1 Pseudomonadales bacterium
CAGGCCTCGATAAATGCAGGTTCTTGAAACAAATCATCCACGAAGCTTAAGCGAGGCGTTTGCTGCCACTTCTTGGCTGCTTGCTTTACCGCATGAAACACTGAGGCGGTAGTGGCCGTGGAGTACTGCGGGAACATAGGCAACAGCAACACCTCATTGACCCCCAAGCGCTCAAACTCGGCCATACTCTCCGCCACAAAGGGTTGACTGTACGCCATACCATTACGAACGATCACTTGTTCTCCGGATGCATCAAATTGTTCCTGGACGCTAGCCTGCATGCGATCGGCATAGACCTTTAGGGGAGATCCCTCGTCCATCCAAATTTGCTGGTAATCCTTGGCAATGCGCGGTGCGCGAAAAGGCAGGATGATGAAGTTGCGGAGCAACCATCGCCCGATGGGATTAAAATCGAAGACAAACGGGTCGGCAAAGAAATGCCGATAGAACGCACGCAGCCCTGAAGGAGTGGGCTCCGCTGGGGTGCCAAGATTTAGCAGTAATACAGCCTTGGTCATGGTAACAGTCTAGTTTGTCGATCCATTTAACAGCAAAAACCAACAGCAAAAACGAACACGCTGTACATACGCTCGCAACATCAATAATCGATCAGTTTCAATGAACCCAGCATGTGCGTTATGGGACGGCAAGTGTAAGGGAAGCGCGAGGGAAAAACAGCCTTTATACTGGAAGCCAACAGAAACCACTGCTCCGGGAGATGAAGCGATGACCATAGAGTTATTCCGTGAAGACAGCTACTTAAAGCAATGTCAGGCGACAGTGCAGATCGCGGAGGGTCATCTCGTCATTCTTAACCAGACTGTGTTCTATCCCATGGGTGGCGGCCAGCCTGGAGATTCAGGAAAGCTATTGCTTGAAGATGGCACCGAGCTGCGGGTTGTGGACACCCAAAAAGATGTCGATGGACGGGGCATCGCCCACTTGTTGGAAGAAAACAGCCCATTGCCTGCAGTGGGATCAACCGTGGAAGCCCTTATCGATTGGGAACGCCGCTACCGGCATATGCGAATGCACAGCTGTCTGCATCTGCTTTGTTCGCTAATTGATGGCGGTGTTACCGGCGGCTCGATCTCCGAAACCAAAAGCCGACTCGATTTCGACCTGCAAGATACGACGCTGGACAAACAATTCCTTACTGAAGAACTCAATCGGCTGGTAGCCGAAGATCACTCCCTTTCTGCCCGCTGGATCACCGAAGAAGAAATGACCAGCCAACAGGACTTGGTGCGGACCATGTCTGTCAAACCTCCCTCTGACGAGGGACGGGTTAGACTGATAGAAGTCGAAGGCGTAGACCTGCAGGCCTGTGGCGGGACCCATGTCAGCCGCACGTCGGAAATTGGTGCCGAGCAAATCGGTAAGATCGAAAACAAAGGCAGACACAATAGACGGGTCAACATCGTGTTTCAGTAGCAGGCAAGCCGTTCGGTGACTAATGGTCGGGCATTAGTTCAGACCAGAAAATCTGAAACTTACGCTTCTCTAAACCTCTAAACTGTCTTCCGCGGACAAACTCAAATGTTGCAGGCATGTCCAGGATTTCAGATTGTTCAAACACGCTGTTCACGCTCCTCGACAAGTCAGCGAACGCCTCATCAGAACAGTCCATTATCAGTTCAAACCGCCCCTGCAGCATTTGGCAGAACTGGTACTGAAACACTGAGCCTGGTTTATTGCGCGCATAGTGGTTCACCTCGGCCTGTATCGCCTTGAACAACTGATAACTACCCGGGGGAAGTTGCGCCAACCTTCGATAACGTCCCTCCACGTCAATAAACGAAGGCGAAGTGCGGCCGCATTCACAGAGATCGTCGGCCCGGACCGCTGAATCACCCGAGTCATATCGAATCAGCGGCATCGCTGAATTGGTAAGACAAGTCACCACCAGTTTGCCCCGCTCACCAACGGCAGCCTGCTGATCTGACTCAGTCAGTATCTCAACCAGCGCGTGCTCGTCATGGACATGGTAGCGACCGCCTTCACGGCACAGCGAAGCAACCAGCCCTATTTCGTTAAAGCCATAGTTCTGCAATATGGCTGTTTGCATCACTTGTTTGATCGTGGCTCGCATATCGGCAGTCAGTGTTTGCGAGATAACTTGTACGCCTTGCAGATGAGCAAGCGTGGCATCATCAATAGATTGCATCGCGAGATTTTCCAGAGTTGCAGGCTCGATTAACAGGTAATCGGGTTTAACCTCTTCCAAAATGCGCACTTGCTGCGCCACCGCATTGGTACTGGCAAATCCGAAAGCAGGACCGGTCTGGAAGAGAGATTGCAAATAGGGCCAGCATTCCAGCTTCAGTACTTTGCCATCTGGCCAACGACGCCCGTCATTTCCAATAGCAAGTTCTTCACCCGGCCGAATTGAAAGATGAGTCAGGGCCGGATCGAATCGAAACCAACGCAACTCACGCTGCTTGAGCCAGGCAAACATCCTGCGGCTGCGGAGACTCTGATCAACCTTAACCGGCTGCCCTGTAGTACCAGATGTTTTGCTGATTCCTGCAAGCTTGTCATCCGCGATACAGCGAGACGCCTTTAGCTGCTGATAGTTGGCTACGAGATCGGCCTTGCTCAGCAGCGGCAGCGATTCGAAAGTTCCCGTAGCGCCCAACTGTCTGCGCCTGACCCTGTTTTGAAACCACAGGTGCCGGTAGTACGGCACCGTGTCATAGGCATGTTCGAGCACCTGTTGCAGTGCCCGCTGACGCTTGGCATTCAATAGCTCAGAATCTGCGAATTCGTTTGCCAGCAACTGCTCCGCCAGTCGCTCACCTTGATATTCCGGCTTATAGCGCCAAACGGCCTGCGCTTCTTGCTCTTCTCTAAGGCGTGAGTGCAAAACCCCTCCAACTTGTCGGTTTGTGCGCAGATTCTCTCTAAATCCCATCCGGGCTACAAAGCAGCAAACACTTCACCAGACTCAGCAAAGGGTCGTAAAACCCCTATTATCCCAAGAATCGTGAAAGTGTTACCGAAAGTGTTACCCCAAAATTGCCGATTTTGCACAAAAATCAGGCATTGAAAAAGATAGTAACTATGTTCGCAATGCCGCGCAGGGACTGACGTTGGCAAAATCAGGTACTGCAAATTGCAAGAATCCGGTAATTTGCGAAAAACCAGCCATTTGAGTAGTTCAGTAACAAAAAATTGAAAAAATGGCTGCATTCCAGAAAAAAATACGTACACTAGGTCGAGTTAAATTGCTTGAACCAATTAATTCACCCCTAAATAAAAGTTATAGAGGGAGCCACACGTGAAAAAATCTCTGCAAATAGTTTTATCGATCGCCACCGCGATCAGCTCTGCTAGTGTGCTAGCGGGCGAGCGCGTCGGTGATTTTGCGTTGATCGATCATCTTGGCGCACAGCACCACATGGCGTGGTATGACGATCAGAGTGCTGTTGTTATCGTGCCTCAGGCTGTAGGCGCAACTGACCCATCGACTTTAGATGGCGTTGCTGATCTGCGTAGCCAGTTTGAGCAGCAAGGCGCTGTTTTCTTCATGCTCAACCCAGGTCTGCAAACAGATCGGGAAGCAGTCGGTGCTGACCTTGCGGCATTGGGCGTTGATCTTCCAGTTCTTATGGACGACACCAGCCTGGTTGCCGAGCAACTAGGACTTACCCGTCTTGATGAAGTAGTCGTTTACGACCCTGCTTCTTTCGAAATTTCTTATCGCGGCCCCGTACAGGGAGAGACAGCGACTGCGATTCAGCAGCTGATCGATGGCGTAGATGCTGATCTGCTGACTATTGCAGGCTCCGGCGCAATGATCGAAACCAATGCCGCCGAGCATGCGAATCTGTCTTACGCCGACGATATCGCGCCAATCATTGCCGAGAATTGCGCCGAGTGTCACCGCGAAGGTGGCGTGGCTCCATTCGCCATGGACAGCAAGCTTGCTGTTCAGGGCTGGTCGCCAATGATTCGTGAAGTGGTTATGACCAAGCGTATGCCGCCTGGTCAGATCGACAACAAAGTCGGCCACAAGATGAAGAATGAAATGAACCTGAGCGACGAAGAAATGCAAAAGCTCGTGCGCTGGGTTAACAATGGCTCCAACGTTTCTGGTGACGAAGATCCACTAACCTCTCTGGTATGGCCAGACACCAAGTGGAAATTGGCAGCAGAACTGGGCGAGCCAGATCTCATCGTGAAGATTCCTCCTCAGGCGATTCCTGCTACTGGTGTAGTTGACTACATGGACCTGCCCATCGACCTTGGACTTACTGAGGACCGTTGGGTTAAGGCCAGTGAAGTTGCGCCAGACAAGGCGGAAGTGCTTCATCACATCATCACTACTGTGATTCCACCTGGCCAGCAGACTGACCCTCAGGCGCTGTTCATCGAAGCGATCAATACGCTTCCGGAAGAACGCGCTGCGGCTATTCGCGCTGAGATGTTTGCTGCTGTCGCCAATGGTGAACAGCCAAACATCGACAAGATTTTCCGCGAAAATCCTGAAATTGATGTAGGCGCATTGCTCGGTGGAGCCGGTGGCGATATCGCTTCTGTTGCCGGATATGCCCCTGGAAACAGCTACCAGCTCAACCCTGATGGCGTTGGCGGCATGTTGCCTGCTGGTACCCAGCTTAGCCTGCAGATGCACTACACCACTTCTGGAAAAGAAGTCACTGATGAAACTGAAATCGGTATCTACTTCTATCCCGAAGGTTATGTGCCAGAGGAAAGAATGTCTGGTGGTGTGGGTAATGCCTTCACTATTGCTATTCCAGCAGGTGCCAAAGATCACGAGATGGAGTTAGTGACTTATGTGAAGAACGAAGCTGAGATTCAAAGCCTCATGCCTCACATGCACTTCCGCGGCAAGCGCATGAAGTTCACTGCTGTTTATCCAGACGGCACTGAAGAACTCCTGCTTTCTGTTCCCGCATACTCTTTCAACTGGCAGCTGGCTCACGAGCTGGCAGAGCCTTTGAAAGTGCCAGCCGGAACCAAGATCGTTGCCAATGGTGCTTTCGACAATTCTGAACAGAATCCTTTCAACCCGGATGCTTCAATTGAAATCAATTGGGGCGAGCAGTCTTGGGAAGAGATGTTTATGGGATTCTACTCGTGGAAAGAAACCAACCAAGGCGGCGACGATTAGATCGGAGCTGACGCCAAACACAAAAAAGGCGACCACTAGGTCGCCTTTTTTATGCCTGGCTGATTCTAAGGCGCCGGTCTATTTCACGGAGAGCCGCGTTGGCTCCGTGCTCAGGCCATCACGTATGGCTGTATACGCTCAGGCCTTGCGCGCGGTGCCGCCTTGCTCTCCGCAAAATATCCTCACCGCTCAGGATTCGCCCTTCGATCGGCTTATTCAAGACTCAGAGTTTCAAGGGATGAAAATAAGAAAGAGCTTCGATCCAGCCGATGTTGCGCTTAGCGTTTTTT
Organism: Pseudomonadales bacterium; assembly: GCA_022360535.1. GTDB lineage: Bacteria > Pseudomonadota > Gammaproteobacteria > Pseudomonadales > Pseudohongiellaceae > UBA9145. The sequence goes on from JAKSCP010000191.1 coordinate 5,428, forward strand.
GCGAGAGCGAGGCATTTGCGCACGGAAGATGTGAGCGTATACAGCCATACGTGATCATCTGAGTACGCAAATAACGACGCTCTCGTGAAAATAAGCAAGCGCCTCAACTACTCCTCTGTCCCATAGTTGAACATCCAGTTTATTCCGAATTTGTCGCGGCACATGGCGAAGTAGGCGCCCCAGAAGGTGTCGGCGGGGAGCATGGTGACTTCGCCGCCTTCGCTTAGGGCGGCGCAGAGGGTTTCTACTTCTTCTTTGGAATCCGGAACGACGGAGATGGTGAAGTTGTTACCCTGGCTGACGTCGCCTTCCATGGTGTCGCTGGCCATGAGGATTACACCCGGCTTTAGCTGCAGGGTACAGTGCATGATCTGATCCTTGAGTGCATCCGGCATGGGGTGTTCGGGATCGGCAGGCATCTCGGCAAAGGTGTTCATAATTGTAATTTCACCATCGAATACTTTGGCATAGTGCTCAATGGCTTCCCTACAATTACCGTTAAAGGTGAGATAGATTTCTAACGATTTCATAATTCCTCCTATCAGCTCTCAATGACCGCGCTAGCGGGCACTTAAACGGGTTGTTAGGTGACAACTTCATCATTCTTACCTAGCATTTCATTGATTTTGTCGGCCGCAACCTGAACAGCAGAATAGGCATCTTCTGCTTCTACTCTTGTTATGTTGAAACGCCTCCCATGAACAACTTCATTTCTGAGACGCGCAGCCTTTTCTTTCCAATTTTTAAACTCTGATGTACC
>JAKSCP010000270.1 GCA_022360535.1 Pseudomonadales bacterium
GAGCTAAGCGAAACCAGTGGCAAACCCTTCACGTTTCTACAGGCAGCGGCATTTCAGTGGGTAAATCCGAAGGCCTGGGTTCTGGCGGTGGGCGCCACTGCGACCTTCACTGTGGTGGGTTTGGACTATGCCTTGCAAGTCACCATAATTGCGCTCATTTTTCTGGTGTTTGGTGCACCCTGCATATTGTTATGGCTATGGTTCGGTTCGGCACTAAAACAGCTTCTACAAAGACCCCAATCTGTGCGAATGTTTAACTACACCATGGCCTTTCTGTTAATGGCCTCATTAGTGCCGGTGTTTATCGATTTCTACCAACAATACCAGGCTTGATCCAACACAGGAGACAACTATGGAATTCCTAGTGACCGCTTACGATGGCACAGATGATGAAGCACCCGCACGCCGTGCCGCCGCCAGACCTGCCCATATCGAGGGGGCTCAGACACTAAAGAACGATGGCCATGTGCTAATCGGTGGCGCCATCCTGGACGATGCCGGCAATATGATTGGCTCATCCCTGGTGGTTGAGTTCGACGATAGGGCGGCGTTGGACGATTGGCTAAACAACGATCCCTATGTCACCGGTGGGGTGTGGCAGGATATCACTGTTCTTCCATTCCGAACCGCTGTTAAGTCCTGAATTAATTCGATAGTAACGACCGAAAACGGCCAGTTCTTGCTGACGTCGATTGCTATATTGCGCCTCAAGCAAAGCACATTGTACGGGCCGAACCGATGTCAGGACTTAAAACCTGTTCTTCAGAAAGTATTGAATCTGCTCTCGACTTGCAGAGTTTCGCCATATTGAACGAAATCCTTGATGCCCAGGCATGCGAAGAGTTGATTGCTCTTTACGATGGGCCTCAAAACACATTCCGCTCTCGTATTGAAATGGCTCGCCACAATTTTGGGAAGGGAGAATACAAGTATTTTAGCTATCCTCTGCCAGAACTCGTGCGTTCACTAAGAGAAGACTGCTATGAGCTTCTGGCTCCCGTCGCAAACAAATGGCAAACCAGACTGGGGATTGAACAACAATGGCCAGACTCACTCAGCGAACTACTGGAGCATTGCCACGAGCACGGACAATTGCGGCCGACCCCCCTAATGCTTAAATATGGCCCGGGCGATTTTAATTGCCTGCATCAGGACCTGTATGGACCTATTCATTTTCCCCTGCAGGTAGTTTTCTTGTTAAGCCAGCCGGGAGATGATTTTACTGGTGGCGAACTCATGTTGGTTGAACAGCGTCCTCGTATGCAATCGAGAGGATCGGTGGTGTCACTCCGCAAGGGCGATGCCGTGGTCATTCCAGTACGCGAGCGACCGCGCCTTGGAACCAGAGGTTATCACAGAGCAGGAGTCCGACATGGGGTCAGCGAAATCAATTCAGGCCGCCGATACACCATGGGATTGATCTTTCACGATGCACAATAGCGACTACCTGTAACCTTTCATTCTTCGCCTCGTCATTAAACTACCAGTCAATCGGCAAGAAACCGAATTGGCGCCAAAATCAATTCTGAGCGTATGACATGTCGAAACCACCTACATTTATTCAACTGCTGCTAGTACTAGCGTTTAGTGTCTACCTGTGCAACGTACAGGCTGATACCGAGGGTTCCTTCAGCCCCAAACTCACCGAATATGGACAACCGGATCTACAGGGAGTTTGGTACTTCGGAAGTACCACTCCCTTTACTCGCCCAAGCGAATTGGCGGAGCAGGCCACTTACAGCGAAGAAGAGATTCGAAAAATAGAGGAAGAAGCCTATCAGGCCAATCTGGCCGGGGATGCACCTCTGGATCCAAACCGCCCGCCACCTGAAGCCGGTGTTTACATAGGCTTTGAGGCAGACTTCAATTTTGCGGCGAAGCGGCACAAACGCGATAAGGTTCTTGGTGAGTATCGAACTTCATTGGTAATCGAACCTGCCAACGGTCAATTGCCGGTTAAGGAAGGATTCGAGGATTTTTCTGCCAAACGTCGTGCCAAAGGCATTGAGACTTACTCCAGCGCGCAAGCCTCCGACTCGGGTGAGCGCTGTCTGATTGGTGGCCTGCCTATTCCTTCGCTCTACCCCGCACCGTGGAATGCCAATCTTCAGATCGTGCAAACCGATGACTATGTGATGATCATGACTGAGATGATTCATGAAGCCCGCATTGTGAGACTCTTCGGCAAACACCTCAACGAGAGCATGAATTATTGGAACGGCGACTCGATTGGTTTCTGGGACGGCAATACGCTGGTCATTCATACCAAGAACTTCCGGCCCGAACAGTCTGGGTTCCTAATGCGTATGTCGGAACAGTTGGAAGTGATAGAGCGATTAACACCAATCAGCGACCATGAAATTCTGTATCGCGTTGAGGCTACCGATCCCCTGGCCTATACAGAGAAGTTTGTTGTGGAGCGAACCATTAAACGCCGCCCCTCCAACGAACCCATCTACGAGTTCGCCTGTCACGAGGGTAACTACTCCATGCAATACATGCTGATGGGAGCGCGACGGGCTGAGGTGGATGCGGAATTCGCTACTGAAGACTGATACCCGTTACGGTATCAACTCATCAAATTCTTTTCGGATGAAGGTCTGTAGCATGCCGGCGAAAGCAGCAGGCAGTGTCACGGCAAAGATACCAAAAATCCACGCCAACTCTATCAGTGGTGCTGGCGAATCTGGATTAAGCGCCGTGCGCCAGGCGGCATAAGTCACATAGTAGAGCAAGGCGTTTACCGCTGTTGCAAACAGAATCAGCACAGCAGCCAACAACAGCAAAGCTATCTGCCAGCGAGACTCCTGAACTCGCCAGGTTTTAACATGGTCACGCCAGGCCCGGTAAACCATATAGGTCAATCCGACATTTATGGCCGTGAACACCAAATAGTAGTTGGTTATGTTCCAATATTGATCGTTTTCGACCATGACACTCTGTCAGGCGGTTTGTCTCGACAGCCAATGCAGTGCTGCCAATGTGAGCACCAGACTCAGGTTTGCCAGGCCGCCAAGCTCACCCAGTGCAACCATACCATACTGAACCAACATATTAGGCAACCACCCTAACACCAGTGCCATGGTCACATACAGCGACAGCCCTCTCCCTATGGTGACTGCATTCCCAAACCATAGCCGATAGATAAAAATCATACCGCCTACAAACCCATAGATGGAACCAATTATGAGGACGATAGCCAACCCTTCTTCATTCAACACACCTGACATCATCAACACAATTACCAACAAAGTAATCAAAACCGAAAAATAGCTTGCGGTAGTTTGCCGAAAGCTGAGAGAAGTGTTTGAAAAAGACAGCGCCAGATGCACAAACAGACAGGCAACCAATGTCACTCCGAAGAACAGATAGAGAAACAAGAGAACCTGATCAGCAACACCCAGGTTCTCA
>JAKSCP010000192.1 GCA_022360535.1 Pseudomonadales bacterium
ATCGACGCCAGCATCGTGGTGGGCTATGGCCTGGACAGCAATCCCAGCGAGATTTACTACCACAGCACACCCCTCAGCTTGTCGGTTGTTCCCGACTCAGGCGCTGGCGATTAGCCACATTTAGCGACAATATCTTGCCATTTCAGTAGGTTTCTGACGGCCTCAATTCCTGTATAATTCGCCTGCATTTTTGGGGCTGCCAAGGTTAAGAGGCAGTGCAGTCCTAATCCCGGTTTAACCCAATCCGCGTGTCTGGACGTAGTATTTAAGGCGTCACAGACGGGAGCAAGTGTGAAGTGAAATTGACTCGATCCATCCGTAAGTTGCTGGCACTAACTGGTTTGGCCGTGCTTGGCAGCCTTATTCAGAGTGCAGCCATGGCCCAATCCACTGCTGACAATATTCGCCCAGTAGGGCAAGTCTGCATGGCTGGACAGCCCTGTGAGGGCTCCACAGCAGGTGGCGGTTCCGCAGTGGCAGGCAGTGCCCCAGCAGCCTCAGTCGCGGCTGCCCCAGAGCCTGCAGCGCCAGCGGCCGCAGAAGAGACTGTTGTTGAAGAAACCACAGAAGTGGCTGCCGCAGAATCGGCTTTTGATGCTGCTGGCGCCTACCAGATGAGCTGCTTTGCCTGTCATGGCACCGGTGCCGCCGGAGCCCCCCAGCCAGGTGATGCAGAGGTGTGGGAAGAACGGATGGCGAAAGGCATGGAGGCAGTGATGGCCAATGTCATCAATGGCGTCAACGCCATGCCTGCTCGAGGCATTTGCATGACCTGCAGCGATGATGATCTGCAGGCAATTGTCGATTACATGTTGGCCCAATAGCGTGATTTTGTATTAAGGGTGAATTAAGCCCTTAAGATCTAAACTAGAATTTGTTGAGGAAATAGGAGTAAGAGAGTGCTACACAAAACCATGAAGATGATTTTAGTCATGATGACATCCCTGTTTGCGTTTGCGAGCATCGCGGATGACACACAGCCTTTGCAGTTAGCTCAAACTAGCGAAGGTTTTGATGCGGAGCAGAAGTACATGGCTTCCTGCTTTGCCTGTCACAGCACTGGCGCTGCTGGTGCACCAAAAGTTGGCCCAGGTAATGCTGGTGAATGGGAGCCACGTCTGGAAAAAGGCATGGATGCGGTGGTTGCTAATGCAATCAACGGCATGAACACTATGCCGCCAAAGGGTCTGTGTTTCGACTGTAACGATGCTGATCTGCGCGCAATCGTGGAATACATGATCGCAGCAAGCGAATAAGTGTAAGACTTGGAAAGAAAAAATGGGCTCATTTGAGCCCATTTTTTTTGCCTTCGATTTGGCGAAAATTATTCAGATCAACTATCACTGTGTATTGAACCCAGTCTCATAGCACAGGTCTTGCCATTGTCCCTCGCCGTAGTGACTTCCCGCGCATTGCTCGGGATCGACGCTGTTGAAGTCACCGTAGAAACTCATTTGTCTAACGGCTTGCCGGGATTCGCCATTGTAGGCATGCCAGAAACGGCAGTGCGGGAAAGCAAAGAGCGTGTACGTTCGGCGATTCTGAATTCGGGTCTCGAGTTCCCGGAACGCCGTATCACTGTCAATCTGGCTCCGGCTGACCTACCCAAAACTGGAGGTCAATACGATCTGGCCATTGCTGCATCCATTCTCGCCGCTTCCGATCAAATCCCAACAGATACATTGCAACATACAGAGTTAATGGGAGAACTGGCACTTAATGGAGAGGTTCGCGCTGTACGTGGAGTGGTAGCTGCAATTGTTGCTGCCAAGACTGCAGGAAAGTCTGTCGTGTTGCCTGCTGCGAATTCGCAGGAGACAAACCTGGTGGCCTATGACAGCGTTGAGTCTGTAAGCTCCTTATTGAGTTTTGTCGCACTATCGCGAACCGGTTGCTCTACGGATGAGTCAGCATGCGGCTGGGTCACCGAAGTGGTAGAAACCGAAGAGAGCAGCTTCTTAAATATAAGAGGTCAAACGTTAGCTAAGCGAGCGATTCAGATTGCGGCCGCAGGCCGGCACGATGTGTTGCTGGTAGGCCCGCCAGGTTGCGGTAAAACCATGCTCGCGCAAAACCTCACCGCCTTATTGCCAGCGCTTTCTGAAACAGAGGCGATGGAGGTGGCCGCGATCCGCTCTGTGACAGGGTTGCCTGTTAACCACAATAACCTTAAGCACAGGCCCATTCGCAGCCCCCATCACTCAGCCACCCATGTTGCTTTAGTGGGCGGGGGTGCCAAGGCCAACCCGGGCGAGGTAACGCTGGCTCATCGAGGGGTGTTGTTTCTCGACGAATTCTCTGAGTTTAAACCTGGTGCGCTGGATGCACTGCGGGAACCGATGGAAGTGGGAGAGATCACGTTGAGCAGAGCAAACTATCGCATCCGCTATCCTGCAGACTTTCAGCTAGTCGCTGCTATGAATCCTTGCCCCTGCGGGTATGCCTCCGACCGCCGACGAGAGTGTCGCTGCCCACCTGAAAGAGTGTCCCGCTACCTGGGTAAATTGTCTGGACCGCTGCTGGACAGAATGGACCTGAGTATAGAGCTACCAGGACTCACTCAGGCTGAACTCTTACAACAAGACACAATCAGTGAAGAGGAAAACACGCAATGGTGGCTGGACGCCAAACAACGAGTCCAGGAGTGTCAACAGCGGCAACTGGAGCGTGCGTGTAAACTCAATAACGCACTCACCAGTAATGAGCTGGAGGTTCATTGCCGGTTAAATCAGTCGCTTCGAAAATTACTGGCCAACACCATGGAGCAGCTTGGGCTGTCAGCACGTTCAGTGCATCGCATCATCAAGGTTGCCCGCACCATAGCGGACCTGGCTGGTAAGGATGAAATTGAGCGCGAGGATTTGCTGGAGGCAATCGCATTGCGACGCAGTGATTGTCTGCAGCGTATCGCCAAGTATTAGAGTTTGGACTCCAGCTCGGTCAATCGACCTTCCAGGTCTTTCACCAGGGTTTCTAATTCCTCGACCCGTTGCTCAGCTCGTTGTAATGCCCGACTCTGCGCTTCGAATTCTTCCGTGGTGAGCACATCGAGGTCGCTGAGTGCCTGCTTCAGAGTCTGCTCTATTTTAGTGCGAGCGTCGGCACGCAACTCCTCTGCTGCCGGCACCAATCGCGCCAGTCTCTCGCTTAATTCTTGCAAAAAATCGTTATTCAGCATGGATTTTCAATTCGATTGGTTACCGCAATGCAATCTTAACATCTTCCCTGGAACTACATTGAATCCCGCCGCTTTTACCAGCGCACAGTCATGGTGCGTGCCCCTTAATGATGCACTGTGACAGATCAGTTTTCTTAGTGAAACCTCCTCCATCCCTTCTTAAATCAGGCTAAAGATTCTTAAGCTGCTGTTTTAGTTCGAGTTAATGCAACTGGCACGGGCCGTGCATAGCCACTCCAGTGTTGTGCGCAAGTTGTCAGTGGAAACCGAAAAAGACACTAGTGGCAACGGGCTTAAAAATCGAGGAGCGAAACGATGAAGTTAGTCACGGCTATTATCAAGCCATTCAAATTGGACGACGTCCGCGAGGCGTTGTCCGAAATAGGGGTGCAGGGGATCACTGTAACGGAAGTAAAAGGTTTCGGCCGACAGAAAGGCCACACCGAATTGTATCGAGGGGCGGAATACGTAGTTGATTTTCTACCTAAGGTGAAGCTGGAAATTGCCATCGGCGCAGGTTTGCTTGACCAGACCCTGGAAGCCATCACCAAGGCTGCCAATACCGGCAAGATTGGTGACGGCAAGATTTTCGTCACTGACCTGTCTCAGATTATCCGTATCCGTACGGGCGAGACCGGCGAAGAAGCGGTTTAAACAGGAATTTAACGAGAAAAAGATTAAGCAAACTATCAGTGGTCGGTATCTAGGGCCACAGTGGAGGTAAACGTGCAAGACCAAATTTTTGAATTGCAGTACGCAATGGATACTTTCTATTTTCTTATCTGTGGCGCACTGGTGATGTGGATGGCTGCTGGCTTCGCAATGTTGGAAGCTGGTCTCGTTCGCACCAAGAACACAACGGAGATCTTGACCAAGAACGTCGCTCTGTTTGCAGTGGCCTGTACCATGTACCTGGTATGTGGGTATCAGTTCATGTACGACGGTGGCTTCTTTCTTTCCGGCGTAACCACGGTTGCGGGAATGGATGATGCGGCAGTGCAGGCAGTACTGGACGCATCCAATGAGGCTGGCTTTGGCGATATGGGTGAATATGCTGGCGCTTCAGACTTCTTCTTCCAAGTGGTATTCGTTGCCACTGCGATGTCCATCGTATCGGGTGCTGTCGCCGAGCGTATGAAGCTCTGGGCATTCCTGGCTTTCGCAGTCGTTATGACTGGTGTCATCTACCCAATCGAAGGTGGTTGGACCTGGGGCGGCAAGTCTGTATTCGGTATTTTTGAACTGAGCTACTCTGACTACGCCGGTTCTGGCATCGTGCATCTGGCCGGTGCTGCGGCTGCATTGGCTGGCGTACTGTTGCTTGGTCCTCGTAAAGGCAAGTACAACGAATCCACTGGTGCCGTACAGGCTATTCCCGGCGCCAACCTGCCACTGGCAACTCTTGGTACGTTCATTCTCTGGATGGGCTGGTTCGGATTCAACGGTGGTTCTACATTGAAGCTTGGCGGCATCGGTGTGGCCAACGAAGTGGCCAACGTCTTCTTGAACACGAATGCTGCAGCGGCCGGTGGTCTCATTGCGGCATTGATTACGGCACGTATTCTATTCGGCAAGGCAGACCTGACCATGGCACTTAACGGCGCCCTGGCTGGCCTGGTTGCTATCACTGCAGAACCCGCAGATCCAACTCCACTGTTGTCTACCATTATCGGCGCCATCGGTGGTGTGATTGTCGTGTTCAGCATTGTGACTTTGGACAAGCTCAAGATCGACGATCCTGTGGGTGCGATCTCTGTGCATGGCACCGTCGGTATTTTCGGTATCTTCGCCGTCTTGCTATCAGATCCGGATGCGACTTTTGGCGGGCAGTTAATCGGTATGCTGACCATCTTCATCTGGGTATTCGCCACCAGCGCCATCGTCTGGTTTGCACTGAAGGCCATCATGGGCATTCGGGTATCCGAAGAGGAAGAAGCCGAGGGTGTGGATATCGCCGAGTGCGGTATGGAAGCCTACCCAGAGTTTGTTACTCAATAAGTTTTTAAGTTGGGTCAGGGCGGCGACTGGTCCAATACGAATATTCGCTACTACTCTCCCTTAACGTAGTAATACTGGGCGCTCATCGAGAGATGAGCGCCATTTTTTTTGCCGGCAGAAAACCCTCGGGCAAACCACCGCAGCACAGGAATCATCTGGCTGGAACCTATAGTTGCCTCAAACTCCGTGGGATTATTGTACATTCAGGACTGTGAGCTTTCTCACAAGCGGTGCTGGCAAAAATAGATAAGCTTGGTACATGCAGTTACCTAGTAGTGCCAGTAGCGGCTATCTCATCACCCTGGACACCCACGACCTACTCATCGGCATGTTCGTCTGTGAGTTGGATTGTCCCTGGTCAGTAACACCATTTCCCATGGGTGGGTTCCACGTCAAGAAAGTGGAAGACATCGAGGTGCTGCAAAAATTCTGCAAAGTAGTCACTATCGATACCAATAAAGGTGCCGAACCAGCCCGTCGACGCAAGACAGATCTCACTATTCTCAGCAGTGCCCGTAAAGCAGCCCCTCCGGCATCGGCGGTTAAAGTCAACCGAGACACTTATCCTTCTACTCACAGCACCAAACAATTACTCGATAAGAGCGTGCGTGCCTATGAGCAATTGCAGGATCAGTTTCAATTGGTCTGTGACAGTATTCGCGACGGTCAGTGTGTCGATCTGCAGTCATTGCATCTTAACTCGAATGCCTTGATTGAAAGTCTACTGGCCAATCCGCAAGCATTGATCTGGATTTTGTTTACCGATGGAGCGCCACGTCACACATTTAGTTACTGTGTACGGGCGGCGATCTGGGCAGCCATACTGGGCAGGCAAGTCGGCTTAAAACGTAATGATATCGACACTCTATTCATGGGTACGCTGCTCTGCGATATCGGCATGAATCTTTTGCCTGAAAGGCTGGTAACCAAGCGTGGCCTTTTCCGCAAAAAAGAATATCTCGCGTATCGCAAGCACGTCGACCTGGGTGTGGACCTGCTTAGTCAGTACGCGGACCCCGATGAACAAGTCATTCGGATAGTGCGCTGTCATCATGAACGGCATGACGGTCTTGGATTTCCCCGGGGTGTCAAAGGGGACCAAATTCCGTCTCTGGCTCGATATGCTACCCTGGCATTCTGCTTCGAGCGCTTACTACGCAGCAATCTGGAGCACGGACAAATCTCACCAGCGCGAGCTATTGCACGTTTGTACAAACAGCGGGTACTCAAATTTCCCGAACAGCTCGTGGTGGAGTTTATCCACGTGATGGGTATGTATCCAACCGGCACCCTGGTGAAGTTGTGCAGTGGCGAACTGGCGCTGGTACTGGAACAGAATGATACTCAGCGTCTGTTTCCAAAAATTGCTCTATTGAGCAATGCCAAACGCAAGCTCTTATCAAAGCCAAAAGTCATCGACTTGGCCGCTGAGTCCAGCGATGCCAATCGAGGAATCAGTTGCAGTATTGATCCCGGTAAATACCCGTTGCAACTCAGTCAATACCGCATGGAATTCTTTGGCACTAAAATTGGTGTGGGCAGCCTGAGCATCCGCTTGTAGAGTGCTTCCTACTTAGAAGTCTCCAAACCGATCCTGCAAGACGGCCAAAGCAGCAATCGG
>JAKSCP010000112.1 GCA_022360535.1 Pseudomonadales bacterium
GGATTTGTATGGCTTGCTGTATAAGCCCAGTAAATTCGACCCGTCTGCTTCTTACCCGGTACTGAACTATCTATATCCAGGCCCCCAATCCGGCAGTGTAGGCTCAAGATCTTTCCTTTCAGCTCGCAGAGACAAGCAAGCCCTGGCGGAATTGGGATTTGTTGTGGTGGAAGTCGATGCCATGGGAACTCCTGGTCGCTCCAAATCTTTTCATGACGTGTACTACGGCAATATGGGAGACAACGGACTGCCAGATCAGATTGCTACTATCCGCCAATTAGCTGCAGACAGACCCTGGATGGATATCGATCGAGTAGGAATCTGGGGTCATTCCGGTGGCGGTTTTGCTTCTACCGCCGGTTTGTTGCGCTATCCTGACTTTTACAAGGTAGCGGTATCCAGTGCCGGTAATCATGACAATCGCAACTACGAAGATGATTGGGGCGAGAAGTGGCAGGGCCTGTTGGAAGTGTATCCTGAGTCGAATGCAGAGGGCGGCAGTACGACAACATCGGTATCAAGAACCAGTTACGATAACCAGGCCAATCAGTTACTCGTTGAAAATCTACAAGGAAAGCTGTTATTAGCTCATGGACTACTGGATGACAACGTGCCTCCGACTAATACGTTATTGGTTGTGCAAGCGCTAATCGAGGCTGAAAAAGATTTCGATCTGATTGTGTTTCCCGAGGCCCGCCATGGCTTCGGAAATTCCAGATATTTTATGAAGAAACGATGGGATTATTTCGTTGAACATTTGAAGGGTGTGCAACCACCGGCATCCTTTCGTTTCGCAGACAATATCCCTTAGGTAAAACTACAACCAAAATAACAACGATGATGGAACAGATCGAACAGGCACTGGCCGCTTTTGCGAACTTTATGTGGGGACCTCAGTTGGTCGTGCTGTTGGTAGGCGGTGGTCTGTTTTTTATGGTTCATTCTCGCCTGAGGCATTTTCGTTATCTTGGTCATAGCTTCGATCTGCTGCGCGGTAAGTACACCAGCCAAAGCAGCGGGGCAGCGGGTGATATTACCCACTATGCTGCACTGGCCACCGCTCTTTCGGGCACCATCGGATTGGGCAATATCTCGGGAGTGGCAGTGGCGATCACCGTGGGTGGACCCGGTGCAGTCTTCTGGATGTGGATTACTGCTCTGGTTGGCATTTCCACGAAGTTCTATACCGCAACCCTGGCGGTGATGTACCGGGGCAAAGATGACAGTGGCAAGCTGCAGGGCGGACCCATGTATGTCATCCGTGAAGCTTTGGGAGAAAAATGGCTGCCACTTGCCTGGTTGTTTGCCATTGCCGGCATGTTTGGCACCTTGCCTGTGTTTCAGATTAATCAGTTGGTGCAAATACTGCGCGACGTAGTGGCAATCCCGGCAGGAATCGCCTCTGCCGAAGATCACTTTGGGTTCGATTTTACGCTTGGCGTCATACTGGCTGTTGTGCTTTTTTCTGTAGCCGTCGGTAAGGTGAAACGGGTGTCGGCGGTGGCGGGTAAGCTGGTCCCCTCCATGGTGGTTTTCTACTTTGTGATTACTGCCTATTTGCTGCTGAGCAACGTCGCTGAAATTCCGGCCATGTTTGCACTCATCTTTACCGATGCGTTCAGTGGCGATGCGGCGGCGGGGGGCGTGCTGGGCGCTGTGATTCTGATCGGGGTGCAACGGGGTGTCTTTTCCAATGAAGCGGGGTTGGGAACTGAATCGCTGGCACATGGTGCGGTGAAGACCGACGAGCCGGCGCGAGAAGGTTTGGTAGCGATGGTTGGTCCTATGATCGACACCCTGGTGGTCTGCACCTGCACCGCGCTCGCGTTGTTGGTCACTGGTGTGTGGCAGAGTGATGCCATTGGCGTCACCATGACTTCGATGGCTTATGAACAGGCTTTTCCTGGTATTGGCGCCTATCTCGTACTCATTATGGTTTTTGTATTGAGCACAACGACGGTGCTGACTTACTCCTACTATGGCAGCAAGTGCATGGCCTTCCTGTTTGGAACCAAAACCGAGAAATACTATCTTTGGGGTTACATGGCGCTGGTTGTTGCAGGAGCGGTTGCTTCGCTGGATGCTGTAATCAGTTTGTTCGATGGTGCCTATGCCATCATGGCGATACCCACGATGATTTCTACCTTTCTGCTCGCTGGTAAAGTCAGGGAAGTAGCTAGCGACTACTTCCGACGTTTCGATGCCGGCGAGTTTGAGCAAACGGACAATGTTGTCGATACCGATTCGCAGCGCGCCGCGGAGACCTGAGTAATGAAAAAGCTTCTTCCAGTTTTAATGTTCGTGTTTTCACCGTTTGCCATCGCCCAAGGCAGTGATGAGCTTGCTGTTGCAGCCGTTCTGGATCAATACCACCAGGCGGCAGCGGCGGGTGATTGGGAGGTTTACTTCGATCTGATGAGCGAAGATGGTGTGTTTCTTGGAACCGATGCCGGCGAGCGATGGCCGAAAGAAGTGTTTCGAGAGTATGCAGGCAATCGCAGTGGTTGGTTGTACACGCCGAGAGAACGCAACATTAATTTTACCCCCGATGGCAATACCGCCTGGTTCGATGAAATTCTCGATTCGGCAAGCTACGGGACCAGTCGTGGCACTGGTGTGTTAATTCGGACCGCAGCGGGCTGGAAAATCTCGCAATACCACCTGACCTTTCCTATTCCCAATGCACTGGCTCGCGAGGTCACGGACCAGATCAAGGCGCTTGAGAATCAGTAAGGGTCTGACGCTAGTGGATGGTTTGTTCTGAGGCCGGAGATTCGTCGGGAGCTTGCGCGGTCAGACCCGATTCTTCTTGCGAGATATAGCTGCGAGTGCTGACGGGGCTTTCCAGGTAGCGTCCTAGCTTGGCCAGAAAATCTTCCATGTGATCTGTTTGGTAGTGTCCCTGCAGACAATCGGCATCTTCCCATTCCTGCAATAGCACCACACGGTAAGGGTCGGTAACACCTTCGTAATACTCGTAAGTCAGGCAGCCGTGTTCCTGTCGGCATAGACGTACCATATTGCGCATGAGCTCCAGGGCTTCGTCCTTGGAATCCGGAAGCAAATGAAACGTGCTCTGGACTACGATCATTCGGTGAATCTCCTAATCTACAATCTATTATACGTACTCTGTTGTCAATTTCAGCCATTTCGCTGAAAGCCCCGTATTCCGTAGCGTTTAGTCAGATTCAACTGACCAAAAGGGGGCCAGAATCGGCTACCACCAAGGGTAAAACGGTGGCATATCGGTGGATGCCCGGTCAGCGAATTGGGGCTGGCGCTTCTCCAGAAATGCGGCGACACCCTCTTTGCCGCTGTGCTGGCTGGCGTAAAAAATAGCCAGGGAATCAATCTCATGGGCCGTTTTAGGGTGGGGTATCACCGCATTGCGATACATCATTTGCCGGGATAGAGCGATTGCCACCTGGCTGTGCTGGGTAATGCGTCTGGCGATGGCATAGGCTTTCTCCAGGAGATCCTCGGGGGGCAAGACATGGTTGGCAAAACCACGCTCCTTGAGTTCCTCGGCACTAATCAGATCTCCGCTGTAGATCCACTCCAAGGCCGTGCCCATGTTGACAATGCGAGGCAAAAACCAGGATGAGCAGGCTTCCGGAGTGATGCCGATCTTGTTAAAGACAAATCCAACCCTGGCATTTTCAGCAAGCAGTCGGACGTCCATGGCGCAGGTCATGGTGGCACCGATTCCAACTGCAGCGCCATTGATGGCGGCGATAACGGGCTTCTTGCATTCGAAGATGGCCAGAGTCAGCTGACCACCGGTATCTCTTACGCCAGATTCTATCGCTGGCTCATGCAGCCGATTTCGCATGTCGTCGATGCCTGGTTGTAGACTCTCGTCGAGTCCAAATACGTTGCCTTCGCTGGAGAGATCCATTCCTGCACAGAAAGCTTTGCCTGCTCCTGTTACAACAATAGCGCTCACCTCATCGTCATCACTTGCTTGCTCGAATGCCGCAATGAGTTCTGTCGCCATTTGGGTCGTGAAAGCATTCAGTTGTTCGGGCCTGTTTAATGTAATGGTGAGTATCTTATCGCTGACTTCATAGCGAATAGTCTGAAAAGACATGGATGTCTCCTATCCTGTAGAGAGTGAAATAAATCTTTTATCGAGGTGGATTAAGCTGGATTGCTTGCGCTGACTTCGGCGTTTTGTTGCTTTACGCGAAACAATTCTACCTCGCCTTCGGAAAGCATCTGCTGCAAATTCAGATCTTCTTCGCGGCGGGTAACAGAGGCAATATTGAGTTTAATCTCGATGAGATTGCCGCGATAAATAAAATCTTCACCAACCAGGGAGTTGCGAATTTTTTGAATAACAATTTTCGCGCCCTCTTCATCGACGCCGGGCAACATCATGCGAAATTCTTTGAAGCTGGAACGAGCAAGGACATCTTCATTGCGCCGCCTGTCGGTGGCGAGCAGAGAGAAATGACGGAGGAACTCATTACCGACTTTATAGCCATGCTCTTTGACAATCTGATCCATATTCTCAACTTCGATTGTTAGCATGGATACAGGTTTGGAGTAGCGCAGTGCAATGCCCATAACCCGCTGGCCTACCTCCAAAAAGCTGCGATGATTGAGGATGGTGGTGATCGGATCGTAGATCGCATTTTCCTTGTGTTCTACACTCAGCTCTTCCATGGTCATAATGATGATAGCGAATGAAAACACCACCATGGTGAATATACCGCCGAGTAATAACATTGAAGTGCCTTGATCCGGTGCATCAAGCGGCACACCTGACCGCAGAAACATCAGAATAAACTCAGTTACCGTGTTAAAGCTGAACAGCATAAGGGCCAGGAAAGCACCGAAATTGGAGCTCATAGTCATTACTGGTCGCAATTTGCGCTCGATGCGTAGTCCGTTGGCGATGAGATAGATGTTGCAGAGCGAGAAAAACACTGCCATCGGCGTATAGGATCTGATGCGCCAGGTTATGTTGTCTTCAACCAGAGTGAAATAAGCCAGTACACTGAGAGTCATCAGAAAAAGCACAAAGCAAATCACAGGCAATCTTGATTTTTCCTGATTCCAAAAGGCAGCCAATCCAGCAACTATTGGAATACGACCAGCCAATATGAGCCCGTTGGCGGTCACTATGGAAATAATAGGGGGGAGGCTACCCTGGGTTGCCAACAGCAATACACCCACGCTAGTAGCGGTAAACCCTGAGGCGATCAGGAGCAGGCCGGGTATATGCCTGTTGCCAGCCCAGTTTACAAACAGCGCGACACTGGACACTATCGAAACCAGTGTTAGCGCAATCATAAGAGTTGGGTTTTCCATGTCAGTTAGACTGCGTTTGCCGTCTTTAAGTTCGTGATTTCTTCTTCGCTAAATCCCCATTCAGCCAATACTTCATCCGTATGTTCGCCAACCATGGCGGCACTGCGTTGAATTTCACCGGGTGTGCGACTGAATCGTGGTGCCGGCGCAGGTTGCACAACATCTTCGAAATCAACGAAAGTCTCTCGCGCTTGATTGTGTGGGTGAGCTGGCGCCTCTGTCAGATTCAGAACTGGAGCACAACAAACATCGGTACCCTCCATGATGCCGCACCACTGTTGCTGGGTTGTGCTTTTAAAAAGTTCAA
>JAKSCP010000271.1 GCA_022360535.1 Pseudomonadales bacterium
CACTACGATTTTCTCCCGCCAGAATTTTTTTTTTTTTTTTTTTCATCCAGATGTCGTTGCAACTCATCGAGATCGCTCACGTCTAGCTGATTAGCTTGTAGCAGATGCTCGGCCAACACCTTGGGCGAGTCGGCAAAAAACTGTGTCAGCAATTGGTTTACTGCACTGCTACGCGCCTCATTCTGGGTAATGAGTGGAGTGTAAACAAAGGCGCGGCCTTCTTTATGATAATCCACATAGCCTTTGTCCAACAGGACCTTACACATGGTTTGTACTGTGGTGAACGCGGTCTTTTTGTGTTCATTGAGCGCATTGGTAATCTCGCGAGCGGAAGCCTGCTGTTTGGCCCACAACACTTCCATGATTTGCTTCTCAACCGCCGTCAGGCTTTCTGATTTAGATCTTGCCATGTACTCGTCTTTTAATGGATTTGTTGTTGGGAAGTTTGCATCCTTTGCTCGTCCAAGGATAGCTTGCGGGCCAGAAAAGCGGAGGCAATTTTATAGGAGAAGCTGCCAAAATCCCAGAACACGTCGGTTCTGCCGTTGATATTCAGGGCAATGGCCATCTCTTCCTGCGGTATCAGCATCAACCAGCTCTGACCTCCCCGTGATACACCGCCATGATTGACGTGCATGAAACGCTGTCCTGGCAAAAATTCTTCTTCTCTGACCCGCCAGCCAATGCCGTAGCCCTGCTCGTTGACTTCACCGGAGTCCAGTACCTGGGGAGTCCACATCTCGCGGCTTATCTCGGTTGCAATGGCATCCGGGTTGGCGCCAACAAAATAGCTCCTGCCCAGCTTAACCAGGTCGGTTGACGTTGCCGCGAAGCCTCCGCCGGCCAATCGATGGCTCAAGTCTACATTTCGCCAGCGACGCAATCGTAACTCATCACCAGACTTACCGTTGTGATGGTAGGGAGTGGACATATTACTTTGGGTAGCAGGGTTGCTCGCCGACACCACAACACCAGACATGTCATTGGGATCGAATACCAACTCCTGCATCACCGATAAATAGGGTGCGTCTGCTGCCTTACTCATGGCCGCGCTGAGCAACACAGTTCCATAGCTTGAGTAGAAAAAATCCGATCCCGGCGCAAACAAGAGATCTGACTCATCAAACAGAGAAACCGCGTCGTGTACAGAATCGTAGTGATCGCGCAGCACAAGGGTATGCAACAAGCCGCGCCAGTCTGTGTTCTCACCGTAGTGAGGGAGGCCAGCCATGTGAGATCCCAGTTGCCTCGGTGTCATTGCGGACCAGGCAGGATTGGGCAAATCATCCCAAAGGGCCGAAAGCGGAGTATCCAGATCTATCTTGTCAGCTTCGATCAATCTGGCCAGTCCGGTTGCTGTCAGTGCTTTTGAAGTACTGCCGATTCGAAAACGGGTGTCGGGGGTTGCAGCGGTGCGATTCTCAATGTCTGCCCAACCCGACGTAGCAGCCCAGATCACTTCATCTCCAATCAAGACCGCTGCCGAGATTGCCGCTGCTCCAATGCCAATACGATGGGTATCCATCGGTGCCATCAAAGCATCACCCACTGTCCGGAAGGCTTCATCCCCAATTCGCTGCTGTTGTGGCGCATTGGCTGGAAGCTCATTCCATGCTGCTGCCGGGAGCGTGGAACCATCGGCATAGGCGAAGAAGAGATAGACAGGCAAAGCGCGCCAGGCCAGCAATATCAATATAAGGCTGATTCCGCCGGCTAAATAAGTCCGCTTTCGAGACATGAATATACCTATAGACTAATGAATTAGTTGTAAAGATACAGGGTTGCCTGGTAGCTTTCAACTAATAAATTAGTTTTTAGTGCATTTTCGTCCCGTCACCAATCACTGCCAACCGAGGACAGCGCCCAACGAAGCAAGAATTGCGCTCGCTGAGAAAGATGCCGCTATACTTTGCAGAGTATGAGCAGTCCCAACGAAATCCTGCAGTCAGTCTTCGGCTTCCACGAATTCCGCTCCCCTCAAGACCAGATAATTGACAGCCTGGTGCGAGGTGAGGATGCGCTGGTACTGATGCCAACCGGTGGCGGAAAATCATTGTGCTATCAGATCCCTGCCCTGATTCGACCAGGCTGCGCCGTTGTGATTTCTCCGCTGATCGCCCTGATGCAAGATCAGGTTGATGGTCTGCAGTTGCTGGGAATTAAAGCAGCATTTCTTAACTCAACACTATCGAGGGAAGAAACACAGCGCATTGAACGGCAACTGTCTGCGGATGAGCTCGATCTTCTTTATATAGCACCTGAGCGTTTTACCCAGGCCTATACCCTCCAGTTATTGCGCAGCATCACTGTCGCGCTATTTGCCATCGACGAAGCCCATTGCGTTTCGCAATGGGGCCATGACTTCCGCGCCGACTATCTGCAATTGAGCCTGTTACATGAGTTGTTTCCTGATGTGCCGCGGATTGCCCTTACCGCCACGGCGGATCAAAAAACCCGACAGGAAATCCTTACCCGCTTACAGCTGGAGAATGCCAACCAATACATTGCAGGATTTGATCGCCCAAACATTCGTTATCGCATTGCGCTAAAACATAACGCGAAGCAACAACTATTGAAGTTTCTAAAGACAGAGCACCCCAACGATGCCGGCATCGTGTATTGCCTGTCTCGCAAGAAAACAGAAGACATTGCAGCCTGGCTGAAAGACCAGGGATACAACGCCTATCCTTATCACGCTGGACTAAGCACTGAATTGCGAGCCAAACATCAGTCGCACTTCTTGCGCGACGAAGCAGTGATTATTGTTGCAACCATTGCCTTCGGGATGGGCATCGATAAACCCGATGTGCGTTTTGTTGCCCATCTCGATTTGCCAAAGACCATTGAGTCTTACTATCAGGAAACCGGACGCGCTGGCAGAGATGGCGAACCGGCAGACGCCTGGATGATTTACGGTTTGCAGGACGTAATCAAACTGCGGCAAATGATGGAGAACTCAGAAGGCAGCGAGGAACACAAACGCGCAGAACAACATCGGCTTAATGCCATGTTAGGTTTGTGCGAGATCACCAGCTGTCGACGGCAGGCGCTACTCGACTACTTTGGCGAGCCATTGGATAACGCGTGTGGCAACTGTGATACCTGCGAAACACCGCCGCAAACCTGGGACGGCACGGAAGCAGCACGCAAAGCACTCAGCTGTGCCTTTCGCACCGACCAGCGCTTCGGTGTCAATCACCTGATCGATGTACTACGTGGTGCGAACACCGACAAGATATTCCAGTTCGGCCATCAGCATCTCCCTGTTTACGGCATCGGTGACGACCTGGACAACAATCAATGGCGCTCGGTGTTTAGACAGCTCGTTGCACGTGGCTACATGAGTGTAGACCTGGAACGCTACGGCGCATTAAGACTGGAAGAAAAATGCCGGCCGCTATTACGCAATGAAGTCACTATCGAATTCCGTAAAGACATCAAAGCGAAAACCGCAAAGCAACTCACCAAGGTGCAACTGGCACCAGATATTGATGTCAGCCTTTGGGAAGCACTGCGTGAGTGTCGTCGGGAGTTCGCCGAAGAACTTGGGGTACCACCCTATGTGGTATTTCATGATTCAACCCTACAGGAGATGTGCCTGCGGCTGCCCGATAACATGGCCGACTTTGCCGAACTCACTGGCGTGGGTGAAAGGAAATTAGAACGTTATGGTCCGGGTTTCGTGAGGGTGATTGCAGACCATCTTGCAGCTTGAAGAACCAGTTGCCTGGAAATTCAGTAGGATTTACCCTCAGTCCTGCTGGCACGGGACAACACATAAAGACATAAAGGACCCCTATACCCTGGAGAAGATTGGCATGGCGAGCAAAGAGCAATTGCAGGCCCAATGATCTGCCTTGCTCAAAGTCACTCTATCTCATAGACCCTTGCCCGTAGCCACTTACCCAAATAAAGTACTGTCACACTAAGAATATATTGGGAGGTCTCTATGCGAACCCTCATTTCGATCCGAACAATAATCACATTTCTGGCGACCGTAGTTGGTTGTTCCGCTATGGCGCAAGATTCTCCGCGCCCCGATTTGCAAGGCATCTGGACCAACAAGTCCTTAACCAATTTACAACGTCCCGAGGGTGTTGACTCGCTAGTGGTCGATGCCGAACAGGCACGGATCATTGCCGCGCGTACTCCGATCGCAGGGATCGAAGGTGGCCTTGATGAAGGCGATGGGGTCAATGACACACCTGATGCAGGCGCCGATGACTTTGGCGTCAGAGCCTACAATAATTTCTGGGTGGAACCTGGCAATAATCTGGCGCTGGTAAAAGGTGAGTACCGCACCTCCTATGTCATCGATCCGCCAAGTGGACGTGTGCCACGCCGCGAAGATCCTCAGTACGATTTTGAACGGGCCAGTTTTGGTTCCCGTTATGCCACTGGTGTCGCCGACTTCAGCGGACCGGAAGCTTTCCCTAATTCCGAGCGCTGCCTGTTAGGTTTTGGTAACAAAGCCGGGCCCGGCATGATGGGTGCGCTCTACAACAACACCTACCAGTTCGTGCAAACCGATGACTATGTGATGATTCTGGTAGAGATGGCCCATGATGCGCGCATTATTCCCATCTTCGACTCTCCCGAGGAAGCGCGGGCCAATCGCCGTCCCACAGCACACGAACCCTGGTTTGGTGATTCGGTGGGCTGGTATGAAGGCGGCGAATTGGTGGTGGAAAGCGTCAACATCAAGCCTCAACAGATGAGCCAGAGTTCGGTGCCAATCACCAAAGACGGCAAGATTACCGAGCGTTTCAGCCGCTACTCTGATGCCGAGATTCTCTACCAGTTCACCGTTGAAGACAGCAATATCTATTTGCAGCCCTGGACGGCCGAGCTGAGTTTCTATGCCACCGAAGATCAGCTCTACGAATACGCCTGCCACGAAGGAAATTACTCCATGCCCGGGTCTCTTGCAGGAGCAAGAACGCTGGAATTACGAGAGGAATTCGGGCTCTCCAACTGACAGAAACGACGACGACCACGGATTTTGGGCTATATGGAGGCCCGAAAACGTGGTCTATTTCTGAGTATTTCACGTTATACCTGCTAGAGTTCGTGGTTTTATGCCGGGGCCCGATAAAACAAAGAGATACACAAAAGCTCTATATATAGAAGCATGAAGAACGGACTTACGCTAAATCTGGGGATTTTTCTGATCCTGACCTCTGGCGCCTTTGCCCAGGAGGCATCTGAGGGCGCCGCCCCTGTTGCTGGAGCTCCGGTATCCAATTCCAATACACCTGAAGAAATCACAGAGTCGGCAGAGGAAGAGACAGGCTCAACTGTTGTTTATGATGCCGAATTCTTTGCCCAATTCGCGCCCATTACGGCCAACGATATGCTGGATCGCATACCTGGTATCAACATTAATGGTGGCGGTGGTGGCGGAGGAAACGACAGGGGATTGGGTACCGGGGGTAATCTCTTAATCAATGGCCAGCGCATCGCCGGCAAAGATAACTCTGCACGCGACCAACTCAGCAGAATCACTGCCGCAGAAGTCGAACGCATTGAAATCATTCGTGACACAACAGGCGCGTTGAATGTACGCGGCGCCGGCGAAGTCATCAATATTATCCTGGTGGAAGTCCCGTCTCGTTCAAGCACTACGGTGCAAGCGGTTAATCGCCTGAATCATGACGATACTTACGAGTTCGGCGGCAATGTTGGCTGGTCGCTACAGGTCGGTAACTTTCAATCCTTGTTCAATATCGAAGCTCGCCCCAATTACGAAAATCGCGACAACCGTGAGTTTCGCGTTACGCCAGACGGCGAATTGCTGGGCACTCTGTTCGAAACCAACATCCGCGATCAGGACGAGCATACCCTCAGCACCAACATGAGCTACAGCACCGACGCTCACCGTATCCAGTTTAACGCGCTTGCCAGTGAGGGTGACTTTGAACGGCCTATTCGTCGCGACTTTGTCGATTTTGTTGAAGGCGTCGCTGTGGAAAGTATTCAGGAAGAGCTGGTAGACAATACGGAACGGAATTGGGAGATTGGTGGCGACTACGAGTACAGTTTCGATAATGGCTCGCGCCTTGCCGTTCTGTTTGTAGTAAGCGATGAAATCAGAGACTTTGTACGTGAACGCTTCGAAGCAGACCCTGCCGCCGACCCCCTGGACAAGAATTTGTTCATAGACTCGCAGCGGGAAAGCAAAGAATTTATTGTTCAAACCAACTACAACTTTTCGCTGTCTGACTCTCAATCTCTGCGAATCGGCGTCGAGCGGGCGATCAACCAACTCGATTCAAAGTTGTTCATCGCTACCCCTTCTGACAGTGATCCGGGTTCTGAGTTATTCGGAGGGCTAACCCTGGTATCTTCGGTTTCCAATCCCGGCACCCATGTTGAAGAAGAACGTTACGAGGGCTTTGCTTTTCATAATTGGGCAATCACCGATCGCGCTTCCCTGGAAAGCAGCATCGTCTACGAGACGTCGACAATCTTTCAAACAGGTGTGGTGAGCAAAGAACGCGACTTTCAATTCTGGCGCCCATCTTTCGATTTTCGGTACAACTTTGCCGACAACTTTCGCTTTCGCGGCACTATCCAACGTGAGGTTGATCAACTTAGCTTCTCCTCGTTTGCTGCCACCACCAATGAAGAAGACAGAGACATCGATGCCCTGGGTGGAAATCCAGAACTGGAGCCAGAAACCAGCTGGAGCTACGAGGCAGAGCTGGAATACCGATTGCCAAATGATGCTGGCGTTTTATCTTCCAGTATTTTCTACACTGATATAGACAATCGAATCGGCCGCATCAATGCAACTGTAGATCCGGAGCAACCTCTGTCCGCGACCGGCAACGTTGGTCCAGCCAAACAATACGGTTGGTTCACTCGGGCCAGCATACGATTAGGATTTTTGAATCTGCCCAATGCCATCGTTTCAGGCCGCATGGGTCTATTCGACTCCGAGATTTTGGATCCTTTTATCAATCAGGAAGTGCGCACCGGTGGTCGCGGTTTTGGCAATATCGATTTCAGACACGATATCACGTCAATCGGCCTTAGCTACGGCATCGAATATAATCATTCCATCTGGGGTGGCTTCTACGATATCGATATCGTTACTCGCACCCGAAATGATCGGCGACGATCCCTCGATTTATTCGTGCAGAAAGTTTGGTGGGATGACTGGACATTCCGCCTGGAAACAGACAACACACTGGATGCTTCACGCTGCCGTTTTCGAGAGCGTTACGACGGTACAACTATCGATGGCGTAGTTGAACTGATTCAGGATTCCTGCTCAAGCCGTTATCGCCGCTGGACCTTCACTGTCCAGACCACATTCTGATAGTTAGAACGAAAATCAGACTACTTAGCCTCTGATCCAATACCACCACCAGCTTGGTGACAGAGGCTAAGTAACCTGCTCCCAGCAAACCAATCTAGTCAGGTTAGCTCTATACTCGCCTTCTATATTCCGCTGAGGAAACTATCCGGAGACGACTGGAACTGATCAATGCACCAGGCAGTTGCAAAGATATAGATCTTGCCGTTGTGCACAGCAAAGAATTCAGGGTCAGCAGCTGCTGGTGGCGCTACCGGACACATTTCATTCTGAATACCGAAGCTG
>JAKSCP010000218.1 GCA_022360535.1 Pseudomonadales bacterium
AATAGTATTGCCGTATTGAAGAAACCGGATCCAATCTGGATGTGTTCGATAGTCTTATTGATGCCAACCGTTGGTTGATGCAAGAAAAGGATGCACATCGTCAGCCTCCAGCGCACTAGCTTGAATGGCCATGACAGATTTCTGTAGTCCGATACTGTCACAAACAATGCGGGAGCTTATGCGACACTGGAGCTGAGTAGTGGAACTCTTGCTATTTGAATCCCATAAGTTAGTATTTTTGCGTCCTAGTGATTTCTGCAGCATGCGAGGATCGAACAATGGAATGCCCGAAGTGCAATGGTGAATTGGAAACCAAGGAGCACGAGCAGGTCAGGCTGGAACGCTGTAATCGATGTTATGGCATCCTGGTTGAGGAACACATGCTCACTGAGACATTTGCGCAGTGGATGTCGGAGTCTTTCCTTGACGTTGGCTCACCCGCATTGGGCAAGAAGTACGACAAGATTGACGATATTCGCTGTCCTGTTTGTGATGTACAAATGGACAAGATAGAGGATCCTGTGCAGACCCATATCTGGATGGAGTCCTGTTCGAAATGCGGCCGCGTCTTCCTTGATGCGGGCGAGCTTACAGATCTAAAGCACGAGACTTTCGCTGATCGCTTCAAGGGCATGCTCAAGGGCAAGCGCAAGAAGTAAACCCATCATTGTGGGTTCGCAAAAGTTCTCCCAATCTCAGGTTGTGGGATTGAAGTAGTGACAACTGGCCCCATTCCCATAATTTGCACCGTAACCGCTTCATCTTTGGCCATGTCGTAGTGATGACCACCAGGTGGTTGGTAGATGAACGTGCCTTCCGGCACTGCTTTCATATTGTCGGGATCGTAAATATCGGAAACTGGGCCGTAGGATGTGTACCAGGTTCCTTTTATGACCGTGATATAACGCGCAGTGCTGTGGTAATGGGGACGACTGCCAGTGCCAGGTTGGAAGGTAATTCGCATCACGTACAGGCCTGGCTTGGAAGGATCGCCATAGATAAGAACTGAACGTGAGCCTTCAGCTGGTTCTAACACGTCAGGGGTGCCGATGATGAACCCCAGTTCATCAGGATCAATGTCTTGAGCGAGTGACGCTGGTCCTGCAACCAGCAGGGAGACGCCAGCGATGGCGAAAAATCGGGTAAATGAGCTGCGCATTGGATTGCTCCTTATCGTTATATGCAGGCGTAGGATGCCGCTAAATTCTGCCACCAAGCCTAAAACAGTGGTTGCAAAATGCCAAGGTAATTGGGTCAAGTGGGCCTTGAGTAGGCCAGGCTGGTAATTGTGGGGGCTTGGGATGTCCCTGGATTCAGGGGCTGGCTGTTAGTCAAATGAGGTTGGCTGAAATGCCTTGAACGGGATTGATCTGCTGGGCTATCTTATTACGTAGAGGAATTACCTATGAGAACGCTTCTGGCACTATCAGCATCTTGCCTGGTCTTGGCTTCTTGTGCGACAGCGCGGTCTTTTGCATCGATGAGCGAAGAAGAGCTTATAGCCTACAACAAAGGAAGGCCGGTAATGCAGCAGGTGTATTGCACAAAAGAGGCGAGGACCTCTTCGCGTATCCGCAAAACTTATTGCGATACGGTGCAGGGGTGGATCACTTATAATGAAAGGCAAATGATGGCGCTTGAGACCATGAATACACCAAGCGCTTCGCCCTTGCGTGGTGGGAATTGAATTTTTGTACAGTTGATTGACTTGGCAATCATAAAAAAGGGGAGCTAATAGCTCCCCTTTTTGTTGTCTTAAATTCTGTAGCACTGATCTCGAAGAGACCAGTGCATTGGTCAGAATTAGAAGTCTACGCGGAATCTCGCGTAGTAGAAGGCACCTTCAATACCCCAAGGCGAAGAACCGGCGAAAGTGTTACCAGAGCCGATTGTTCCGTCCAGGTTATCGATATCGATTGGAGCTTCTTCATCGAACACGTTGTTCGCGCCGATGATGATCTGGTAGTTGTCAGCGATAGTTACAGCTGCTTCTACGTCGAAGATAGTTTCGCCGCTGTAGCAGTTATCGCGGAACAGACCAGGAGTACAGTCGATGGTGAAGCCGAGGCCCAGAGGACCGCGATCAGTTGGATCGCCGCTCCAGTCACCGTCTATCCAGTCATCGTAGTAGCTCGCACGAGCCAGGAAACGCCAGTTGTTGTAGAAGTGGTTATAGGTGAACACGCCACGGTTTTGTGGGTTGAAGTTCTCCAGTTCCACAACTCGGTTACGAGCAACCTCGGAACCTGCGTTGTCCACTTCAGTTTCTGTCCAGTTCCAGGCACCGATCAGGCTACCGTTACCGGCATCGCCCCAATCCACATCATAGGTAGCAACCACGTCGATACCTTGAGTAGTGGTGTCGAAGTCGTTGGTGTAGAAAGATACGGAGCTGAGGTCAGCCGCACCTGGTACACCCAGTTCCTGCAGACACAGAGCCAGGTTACCAACTGGGTTGGCAATCGCACCCGGGCAGTTTTGACCTGCAGGTACTGGCTCACCAGCGATGTTGATAGTACCGGTTTGCGAGATACGGTCTTCAATTTCAATGTTGAAGTAGTCAGCAGTGATATTGAAATCCGGGGTTACGTCCCAAACCACGCCGAAAGAGTAGTTAGTAGATTCCTCTTCCTTCAACGCTTCTGCACCCAGGAACTGAGCAATTGGGTTGGTAGGAGGAATCTGACCACGCTGCTGCAACTCACCGTCAACTGTAATAGTCGACAGCTTGGTCACGTTTTCCTGACCAGGTGTTGGAGCACGGAAACCGGTGTTGAATGAACCACGTACCGAGAAATCGTCGGTGATTCTGTAACGACCGGATACCTTGTAGTTGAACGTGTCGCCGAAAGTTTCGAAGTCCTCGTAGCGGAAAGCCACGGAGCCAGTAAAGGCATCGGTGATATCTGCTTCGAAGTCAGTGTAGAGTGCGTAGTTGCTGCGACCCCACAGACCTGCCTGGTTCGGGCTGAAACCAGCGAAACCGTGAGCACCGATG
The DNA here is from genome assembly GCA_022360535.1 of Pseudomonadales bacterium. Lineage (GTDB taxonomy): Bacteria > Pseudomonadota > Gammaproteobacteria > Pseudomonadales > Pseudohongiellaceae > UBA9145. The sequence continues at coordinate 2,999 of JAKSCP010000218.1, forward strand.
CTCAGGTTAGGCAGAGGCGTCACGCCGTCAGAGTAAGTGTTGGAACCGTCGACGTTCTGGAAGGCAAAACGGCCAGCATCCCAGGAGTTAATCTCACCAATCAGGGTTTCGAAAATCTCGTCACGCCATTGACCACCGAAAGCGATGCTCAAGTCTGAAGCAAAGCCGTCAACCGGCATGGTGTAGACGAAGTCAGCGTTCAGAGTAACTTCTGACTGCACGTTGGAGCCGATGTCGAAGTCACGCTGCAATGCACCGTTCACAATGCCATCGGGACCCAGTGATGGGTTCCAGGTGTTGTTCAGGAAGAAGTTAACCTTGTTGCGACCAAAAGTACCTGAAATGTCGTATGTCAGATCGTCATTGATCTCACCACGAACACCTACTGCCAGGCTGGCGTCTTTCATGCCACCGCCGAACTGTGGTGTGTATCCACCAGGAACAAGCTGGTTCATCACAAAGCAGTTATCCGGTAATGAATTTAGGGCCGCTTCGTCAGCAGCAACCGCTACTGGGTCCAGCAGAGTGCCGCTACCACCAGAACCTGGGCTGGTCAGCGCAGGACAGTTGGAAGTGATACCAGTCTGACCGGCAGCGATGTTGGTATCGACAACCGCACGAACACTGCCATTGGTATACACGCCGCCACGAGAGTTTGGATTACGGTAGAAGAAACCGCCTTCCGTCTCACGGGCGCCAACGTTACCGAAAGCATACACTTCAGTGGTGTCGCTTACCTGAATGCCGGAGTTGATGAAGATATTCCAGTTGTCACGATACTCAGGACCACCCCATACCTGTGCATAAGGCTGACGGATGCTGTTGCGCTGAGCCGTGTTACCACTGGCAATCAGAGTCGCTGCGTCAGTACGCTGAGTGGAACGCGATGTGGGATCTTGTTCCATCCAGGAAGCGGTAATGTTTGCGAATCCGTTTGGACCCAGAGGCAGACCGAAGTTGGTCATGATTTGAGTCAACTGACCATCACCTTCACCGAATTCACCTGTCCTGGCTTCCAGCGTGAAACCATCAGGATCTTCTTTCAGGTTGAAGTTGATCACACCAGCGATTGCGTCAGAACCGTACTGGGCTGCCGCACCGTCACGCAGGATTTCAGTGTTTCTGAAAGCCAGCGCTGGGATGGCAGAGATGTCAGCACCTTGTGAACCGGCGGCCAGTGAGCCACCCAGTTCGGCGATAACACCTGAACGGTGACGACGCTTACCATTTACCAGTACCAGCACGTTATCAGGTGGCAGTCCACGCAATGTCGCAGGACGTACAATTGTCGCTGCGTCAGAGATTGACTGACGAGTCACGTTATAGGATGGCACTGAAGTGCGCAGCATTTCGTCAAGATCGGCAAAGCCCATGTTGACGAATTCGTCGCCGCTGATGACATCAACAGGAACGGAAGAATCGGATGCACTACGCGCTGGGCGACGTGAACCGATCGTAACGATTTCTTCAACGATTTCGTCGGCTTGTTGTCCATAGGCAACTGGTGCGAAACCAGCAGGTGCCAATAGACCAAGCGCGATGGCCGTAGGGAGAACCCGACGAGCCAGGTTTGGTCGTTGTTTCATTTACTTCCCCTTTAAAGTATTGGAAATATTTTTTTTGAGCTCCGAAAAGCCCTATTCGGAACTCTGCAACCCAATTACACGAGCCTCTATAGCGACTCCTGTGATTGGGACGCAAAGTCGTTTGCGTAGAATAAGAGTCAATACTGTAAAAGTCTACCGAAAACGCCCAAAATTCGGGCACTTGCGCGGAAATTGGGCGCCAAAATAGTCCAGATTTTGTGCATGTGCGCTGTCACACAGGTTTGTTCAGGTGCGACTGTGAGGAAATGGTGCAGAACACGCGCGATTATGGCGCTAAATGTGATGAAATGTTGTTAACGCGACATTCCGTGCTAGCAGTAACCTGTCCATTCGCAACTACCGCCCTGCACCCACTCGATAGGAGGATCGGCGTTCACTGCACGCAGGGTGTAGGTTTCCCCTGAGAGCTCGGTGCCATCGAACCACCACATGACAAAAATGGTGCCGCCCCATAGGCCAATCATCTGATTCTGGTTGGGATTGGACCAGGGCGTGGTCATGGGTGGAATGCCATTGGTGCCGGAGTTGAACTGCCCCGGAAACTGCACCAGGCCTCGAAACGCAGCGAGCTCAGCGGCGTTTTTGAATGGTGTTGTGGCGAGAATCGCTTCGGAAAAACGGGCTCGTAAGCTGTATTGCTGATAGGCAGGAACGGCGATTGATGCCAGCGTGCCGAGAATGGCAGTAACCGTCAGCAATTCCAGTAAAGTGAATCCTCGTTGTTTGCGAAGGGGTCGCATCTCGCTTTTTACATCAGCACTCAGTGAAGGAGCGCCAATTATAGCCCTTGAAGGCTCAAGAACTCTAAGCAACAACGGGATGAAAGTTAGTTACTAGATAGTGGGAATCAGCAGTATCCGGCCCACTGACAACTACCACCCTCTACCCATTCTATGGGCGGATCGGCATCCATAGCACGTAGAGTGTAGGAGTGGCCTGCCAGGAGACTGCCGTCGAACCACCACAATACAAATATCTGGCCACTGAATACGCCGACAAAATAATTATCAGTGCTGCCGCCAAAGCCAGGCCATTGATGCTGGGGGATGCCGTTGGTGCCGGATTGAAATTGGCTGGGATTGCTCACCAGGCCACGGAAAGCGGCTAGCTCCATGGCATTTTTCCAGGGAGTTGTTGCCAGTAAGGCTTCAGAGAATCGCGCTCGCAGGCTGTATTGCTGGTAAGCCGGGACTGCAATAGAGGCCAGCGTGCCAATGACGGCTGTGACTGTTAGCAGTTCAAGCAGGGTGAAGCCCCATTGTTTTCTTGTTTTTCTCATGACCCGCTGAATTGCCAGTTTTGTCATGATTATAACGGGGCAGGAGGGCTGAGAAACTATTAACATTAGGGGCGCAGCATGGAAAGTAGCAAAGGAGACAGATTCGGATGGGCGAGCCAATTGGGGAACTTCTATTGGACGTGTTTGGTCGCACAGTCATGGTGCGCCGTAGCGGGGAGTCTTGGGAAGCCTGTTACATGGGCAATGAAGGAAAGAAGCGAACTGCCGAAGATATTCAAATTCCCCCAACACTGGCAGTGGATGAAATCCCAAACTATATCGCTGATCTCTGCCATGAATGGGCAACGCCACAACACGATGAGGTACGGGTAATTGACTAGACGAATCGCGCGTAGAGGCAACACTTTAGCGCCGCCTGATTTTATTCAAGACTTTTTGGCGCTCGAATCGGCCGGCGGAGTCTTACTGATCGGGGCCGCTATACTCGCCATTTTCTGTGCGAACAGTCCGCTTGCGGTTTACTACCAGTTGCTGCTGGATGTTCCTGTTGAAGTGCAGGTCGGCAACCTGGAAATCGCGAAGCCATTACTGCTTTGGATTAACGATGGTTTGATGTCCATCTTCTTTTTTCTTGTGGGTTTGGAGTTAAAGCGCGAAATCGTGGCGGGTGAGTTGTCGAATCCCAAAAACATCGTTCTGCCGGGTATCGGTGCCATAGGAGGAATGTTAGTTCCTGCATTGATCTACGTTTACTTTAATTACAGTGATGAGTTTGCCCTGCAAGGCTGGGCTATTCCCGCTGCGACTGACATCGCCTTTGCGCTCGGAATACTGGCTCTGCTTGGGTCGCAAGTGCCAACTTCAATCAAAATTTTTCTGACTTCACTGGCTATCATCGATGATATCGGTGCAATCGTTATCATCGCTATTTTTTATACATCACAGATATCGCTGGCTGCACTGGCTGTTGCTCTGCTCTGTCTTCCTGTTTTGCGCTGGTTAAACAAGCGCAATATCGTGGACAAGAGCCCTTATATGCTGATTGGCTTGGTGATGTGGGTCGCCATGTTGAAGTCGGGTGTTCATGCCACCCTGGCGGGGGTAGTCGTGGCTGCGTTTGTTCCCATGAACAACCATGAGGACGAGATGCACTGTCCTCTCACTGAACTTGAGCACGACTTGCATGGAGTGGTGGCATTCTGGGTTTTGCCGCTATTCGCGTTTGTTAACGCGGGCGTCGACATGCGCACCATGGATAGCAGTCAGTTCTTCCACCCGGTACCGGTGGGAATAGCGCTGGGACTGGTGGTTGGCAAACAGATTGGTATTTTTGGTTTCTGTTGGTTGGCAGTGAAGGCCGGACTCACTACTTTACCGAAGGGGATGGATACGGTATCACTTTACGGAACTGCTGCGCTCTGTGGAGTGGGCTTCACCATGAGTTTATTCATAGGCTCGCTGGCGTTTGAAGCCACCGGCGTAAACATGTTGTTCGACGAGCGCTTCGGGATCATCGTCGGATCTATTATCTCCGGACTTATCGGTTACTCGGTCTTGCGCAGGCATCTTGGTAAAGAACCTGCGGCAGAACAACTTAGTTGATCCGTTCCCGTATTGCCCTGATCAGATTCTCTACGCCTTCCACTATCCCTCTCGCAGTATAGAGCGCTACCAGTTTTGCCCGTTGGACTATGGATAGGAATTGAATGGAATGCCAGCGCCTGCGCAATTTCTGCCACAGCGGTTGTCCATCCAGGAAGAAGGCGAACCGACTGGATACTTTGGCAAGTAGCCAGGCCGCCAGACCAAGGAAGATGATGCCGGGGATTATGGGCAAGACCAGACCGATTACTCCGATAATGGCAAAAATCGCGACCACTACCAGCGCGATGGCTTTAGCGGCGAATGGCATTGCGTCAGATTCGAAATTATTGCTCATTGTTTGAACTCCGTAGTCACACTCCCTTGAATGAAGCAGCAACCATGCCAAAATCTAACTATCTGAAATATATGAAGAAAAATTTCTGGAGAGGTTTAACTGTGGCGAATCTCACCAATCTTTTCGGGATGGGTCTTGTTCCCGTTAGCTGCCCATCGTTTCGTTACAGCCTGGAAAGGTCCAGAGGAAGAGAGCTTCCTAGCCACATCGCTAACTGCGTGTGGTCTTCGATGTCATTACCCGATTCAGCATGAATCAAAACGTCAAGGTGCTTGCGAGCGCTTTGCAGCCAGGGGATGAAGGAATCGAAAAGATCAGACGGGAATAAAACCTGAAACATCGCTTTAGGATGGGGACCAACTGCCTGCAGATGCAGGTTTCCTACTACTGCAGCCGAAAATTTGCTCGCAACCTCCTTGCGGAGATCGCGAGCAAGCATTTCCTCTTTCGCGTCAAAATAAATGTGAGCGTGATAGTTCTGAATCATACCGGCTCTGCCTGCGCTTGTGGTTGAGGCAACCGCACTCGTAGTTCACCTGCGCCAAGCAACACTTGTACGAAACAGGTTACTGCGAGAAAAAGCGGGTATTCCCAGCCGCCGCCTTCATTGCTAAACACCCATCCGGCACCGGCGTGTGCCCAGGTTGCGCCCAGTGCAACTGCTGCCAATACGGCTGCTGTTTCGCGAACGCGGATACCGAGAATCAAAAGCACTCCGCCAACTATCTCCGCGCCTATCACCAGATAGGCAGAAATTGCAGGAAGCCCCAGGGATTCGAAAAACCCGACTGTGCCCGGTACGGTAAACACGACAATTTTCAGATAGGCACTGTGAGCCAGAAAGATTATGCCAAGCGCGATGCGCAGTACGGTGGCGCCATAGTTCTCATACTTTTCCATGATTGGATCTCCGTAAATGTTGAATACGGGAGAAACTATAGTGCTTGTATATATGCAAATAAATTAGCAAAATATGCAATTCTCATTTGCAGAAATGCAAAATATGAACTGGAACGATTTAGCCGTCTTTATCGCAATCGCCGATTCGGGTTCTTTGAACGGGGCGGCCAAACAACTGGGTGTCAATCACTCCACGGTTTTTCGGCGGCTGGGTGAGTTGGAGGCATCGCTGAATGCGCGCTTGTTTGAGCGATTGCCGCAGGGCTATGTGCTCACCGCATTGGGCGATCGTATGCTGCAACTTAGTCGAGATGCAGAGGACGCGATTAACAAAATTCAGTTGGAGATTGCTGGTCAGGAGTTGGAGCCAGCGGGCAAAGTAAAAGTCACGACAGCACCCAACCTGGCGCGAACCATACTGCCGCAGGCGCTCAAGCAACTGCGTAAGTCCAATCCTCTTATTACTGTTGAAATTTCGGTAGGAGATAGTGACTACGATCTCAACCGAAGAGAAGCTGATATTGCCCTGCGAGCTACTCCAAATCCTCCGGATAATCTGGTGGGGAAACAACTTATGAGTTTGAGTTGGTGGGTTTGCAGCGATGGCAGGAAACCAAGAGACCTGAAGCTGTCAAAACAGTTGCAGGGTGCCAATCTAATCGGCGCAGACAACAGCATGATGAGGTTGCCGGTTTTTCGCTGGCTGGAAACCAACTACGGTGATCAGATTGTAGCGAGGGCGAATGATCTTTCGACGATGGCCGCATTAGCTCAGCAAGGGGTAGGTCTCGCTGTGCTGCCATCTGATCAACAAGAGCGTGGTTTAAAGAGACTTTTCAAGGCCAGCGATTTCAGTGGACAACTGTGGATACTTACCCATCCGGATTTGCGCTTCGCACCCAGGATTCGAGCAGTGTGGGGCGCTATTGAGTCGGCTGCGGCTGCTTGCGATCTGGACTCGTAAGCGCCGCTACTCAATCAGTTTGGTTTCGGTCAGCTGCGCGATAGCCGAGAGCGTAATTTGCGCTGCATTGAGGCCCAGCCGAAAATCATCATCGGTAAAGGTGGTCCAAACATCCAGCGGCGTGTGCCAGGTGGGATTCCACCCGGCCCCGGTGTGAGCCCCGCGCTCATTCTCCCGCAGACTGATGGATGGCACTGTATTCATGAACACGCTTGAATCCGTGTTGGTCATGTGCGGGCCAACGGTGGCCGGATAGTCAGTGGTGTAGGTATCTGCTGCAGCCTTGAAGAAAAACGCCAGCCGCATGGAGTCGTCCGCCAGCGCGGAAACGGATTGAAATTCAATATTGACGTCTGCTTCCAAAAAAAAAAAAAAAAAA
>JAKSCP010000198.1 GCA_022360535.1 Pseudomonadales bacterium
CTGATTATATCAACATCTCCTTTTAAATCCTCCACTATGGAGAATACCAGCGATAGGCCTAATCCCGTGCCTTCGCCGGCTTCTTTGGTGGTGAAAAAGGGGTCGAACACCCGATCCCTAATGGCTGCGGGAATGCCCACGCCCTCATCGGTCACCGCGATTCGCACCTGCTCACCCTGTTGGCTGGCCTGCAACAGGATACTGCCACCTGCCTGGCTGGCATCCCGCGAGTTATTGATCAGATTGACTAAAACCTGCAGCAGCTTTTGAGAATCCCCAAGGATGCTGAGCCTGGATTTGCACTCAACTGTGATCTCCACTTCTTTGCTCTTCTTATCGAGAGAAACCAGAGTGAGCGCCTCATCCATACACTCCCGGACATTGACTACTTCCGATTCCAGGTCTGTCACACTGCTGCCTGCGTGGGCGAAATTCACCAGGGACTGCAGTATCTTCGACGTGCGGTTAGTCTGTTCGATGACTTGTTCCGACAAGTTATTGAGCTCGTCTTCAGGGTATTCGTCGCGAATGGTTTGTGCCAGGCATGCGATACCGGTTATGGGATTGCCGATTTCATGGGCTACCCCTGCAGCGAGGCGACCGATGGAAGCCAGGCGTTCACTATGGGTGAGGCCGGCTTCAAGTATTTCGGTTTCTGTGATGTCTTCAATAAGAATGATGACGCCTTCATGACTACTGTCCTGGTCATCGTCCTTTTCAATGTAAGCCTTGTGCAGATTTACCGATCGCTTTTGATCATTTAACTGAAAATTGCGCTTGTAGGAGTGGTTGGTGTCCTCGCTCAGAAAGTTGCTTAATAGTGAAAGCCAGGGCTCTTCGATATCAATGAGCTGCGAGCCAACGATTGCACTGGCATCGATTCCAGTGAATTCTTCCAGTGATCGATTCCACATGACGATTTCATCGTCACTGCTTAATGAGCAAACTCCAAGGGGAAGATCCAGAAGGATTTGCCGGTGATAACGCCGGAGATTGTCCAAATCGGCGGCCATGCCTGATAAGTTACTTCGATAGGCTTCAATACGATTTTCGATGACGTTTACATCGGCTGTGCCATGTTGAGAAACAATCGAATAAGGCAGATAACCGTCAATGATCTCGCGAGCGATTGCAGGCCCTAACAGTCCTGATAGGTTTGCTTCCAGTCGCCCGCGCAAGGACCTCAGGGATGAGGGTCGGCGATCTTCCAGATCTATTTTTAAATCCTGCAAAGCTTGCATCACTTCTCGTTTGGCTGCGCTTTCCCCCAAAGGTTTGCTCAAACTGCGAATGAACTCTTCCGGCGATTTAGCGACCAAACCGCTGCGCTTACGGCGCCTGATGGTGTCCAGTGCGCAGATTTCAGCAGAGCTTCGTTCTTCGTCTGTGCTGGTGGTTTGCAGGGACACCAAAACGAAGAAGAGTGCATTCACGATTAGGGACAACGCGGCAATTTCACGCCAATTGATAGATACCAGGGACATCGGGCTGCTGTCTATGAACAAAGGCAACAGGAGGAACACGAACCAGATAAAGACGCCAGCCATCAAGCCGCTGATAAAACCTTTCTTGTTGCCTTGAGGCCAGTACAGGATAGCAACAGTGCCAGGTAGAAACTGGAGGCAAGCAGTAAAGGCTACAGTGCCAATGATTTCAATGCTGGTTTGTGACTCAGGAAGGTAGTGAAAAAAGAACCCGGCCCAGATCAATGCCGTGATGAGAATACGCCTATGCCATAGTAACCATCGGTAGATGTCTTGATTAGCCGATGGCTGGTACAGAGGCAAAATCAAATGGTTAAGACACATATTCGACAGAGCGAGAGTAATAACGATGATCAGCCCACTGGCAGCGGACAGACCCCCCAGGTAGGCCAAGAGCGATAGAAATGGTGCGTCATAGGCAGCGCCAATTACCACTGGGAAGTATTCAACTTGAACAGTGCTGCCAGCCTGTAATCCAGCCCAAAGAATGGGTAGCACGGGTAAACTCAATAACAGGAAATAGAGGGGCAGGCTCCAACTGGCGAATGACAATGATGCCTGGTCATTATTTTCATTAAAGGTCACGTAGAACATGTGTGGCATAGCAACGGCTGCTGTGAAGAAGAGCAATGCCATGACATGGAATGAAGAGAAATAGTCTGTTTCCTTTAATCCTGCTAATAACTCGGGCTGTGTCAGCAGCCAGCTGTCAAGCTCGCCGAAACTGCCAAAGGCTCCATACACGGCAAACAGCCCAACGGCCAGAAAGGCGATGAGCTTCACCAGGGATTCGAAGGCGATGGCCATAATCAGGCCATCGTGTTTGGAGCGCCCGGTGCGTTTCGAGGTGCCAAACAGGATGGCAAACAGGGTGATTAGCAGGCAGAACCCGATTGCGACGGCACCACGCGATTCATCGGCAGCCATTATGTTGGCAGTATCGGTCACCGCTCGAATTTGCAGAGCAACCAGCGGTGTTACCCCAATCAGGATCACCAGAGTGCTCACAGTACCGGCCCAGGGTGAGCGATAGCGAAATGCCATCAGGTCCGCCAGGGAACTCAGTTGGTAAGTTTTCGTGAGTTCCAAAAGTGGTTTCAGCAACAAGGGCGAGAACAGGAAGGCGAGGGAGATGCCGATAGAGTGGGCGAGATAGCCATAACCATCTCTGAGCGCGTTGCCGATGGAGGTGTAATAGGCCCAAACCGACGCAAACACCCCCAGCGATAAGACATACACAACCGGGTTACGTACCCAGCGTTGGGGAATCCAGCCCCGATCAGTTGCGTAGGCGATGCCAAACAACAGAACCAGGTAACCACTCCCCAGTCCGAACAGGGTAGTTAACTCATAACTCATCGCTGTCACGCTCCCGGTGAGACCAGCTGGCGAAAGCAACAATGAGCGCGCCAATAAAGAATGGGCGATACCAGGCACCTTCTGCCTGATTGATCCAGTCAACGCTGATCAAGAACAGCAAATAGATGATGACGAGGAGAATTAGTAAGGGTCTTGGTATGTACAAAGGCGCACCTTAGTTTAGAGCCTTCACGGTCATATTAGCTAACTTGGGTACAGCCTGTATATCCCAGTGCTCGGTGGCCCAGGCCAGTTGCTCAGGGGTGCTCGACATCTTCAGGGCAGGGTTCGGGTTTTGATTGAGTAGTTGCAGTGCCGAATAAATCAATTTGGGGCCTTTGCGTACATCAATGGGTTCGGCGAATTGTTGCTTGCTGAGTTTGTTTCCATCTCCATCGACCAAGATAGGAATGTGAGCATAGACAGGGGTCGAGAGAGACAAGACTTGTTGCAGATAAATTTGTCTCGGCGTTGAGTCCAGTAAGTCAAAGCCTCTTACAATATGTGTGATGCCTTGAAACCCATCATCAACAACTACCGCCAGTTGGTAAGCAAACAGTCCATCTTTGCGTCTGATGACAAAGTCGCCCACCTCTTTCTCCACATTCTGTACAAAGTCTCCATAGATCAAATCAGTAAAAGCGATTTTCCGTTCATCAGTTCTCACCCGTATCGAAGTGGCTTCGCTATCGAAGTCATCTCGACCCCGGCAATGGCCGTTGTAGACTGAACCCATCGCCTTGATTTGAGGGCGGGTGCAATTGCAGGGAAAACACAGGTTGCGCTCACGTAACTCGTCCAAGGTCTGTTGGTAACTTTCCAGGCGGGAACTTTGATAGAGCACCTCGCCGTCCCAATGCAGGGACAGGTCCTCCAACTGTTGCAGTATGGTATCGGCGGCGCCTTCTGGTTCGCGCGGTGGATCAAGGTCTTCCATGCGCAACAACCAGTGGCCGTCATTGGCTTTGGCATCGAGATAACTAGCCAGTGCCGCCAGCAGCGATCCGAAGTGCAATGGCCCAGTGGGTGAAGGTGCGAATCGTCCAACGTATGACATTGGTCGCTCGGACTATTGGTGGTTAGTCGCTTAAGGGTAGGGCGGGAGAGTAATCGGCAACGGCGTGACTACCCCCTTTGGTAAAAGAAAACACTAGCTGCCTAACTGCTTCTCTTTGATTTCATCAAGAGTTTTGCAGTCGATACACTTATTGGCAGTAGGGCGCGCTTCCAACCGACGAATGCCAATTTCAATGCCGCAGGATTCACAAAAACCATAATCGTCCTGTGCAATAGCTTCGATGGTGCTGTCGATCTTCTTAATCAGTTTACGTTCGCGATCTCGAGTGCGTAACTCGAGGCTGAACTCTTCTTCTTGAGTTGCACGATCGGCAGGGTCCGGATAGTTCGCGGCATCATCTTGCATGTGATGCACCGTGCGATCCACTTCCTGCATTAACTGCTCTCTCCAGTCCAACAGGATTCTCTTGAAATGATCCCGTTGTTTTTCGTTCATGTACTCTTCGCCTTTCTTAGGCTTGTAAGGAACGAAATTTTTCAGAACTGGTTGTGATTCAGAGCCTTGAGCATTAGACATGGTGATGCCTCTCTACATACATGTTTAGCGACAGCTTGAGAAAAATTGCCGCTGGTTTTCAGCCAAACCAGCCACGCTAACTATGCTTCCTGGTTATCCTTTGTACCGCTCAGATGGGGAAATATTGCTCTTTTGAAACAATGGATCTGCCGCTTCTGAGGGCACCCAAAATTTTGAAAGCTGGGTAAGCTACCAGATTCTCTACGGGGATGCTAGCTCTAAATTTCCTACCAAAATTCAACAATACAGCGCATTCGCTGGCGCTTATCAGATAGCTCAGGCACGCCTATAATTGCCTGCTCCCAAGTGAAAGCCATACAGAAAAGATGGGTAATCAGTCATGAACAATCGGTCACAACAGTTAGCAAGACAACTGGAGAAGGTAAATCCTTTTCGCGTAATGACTGTGATGCACCGGGCGGCAGAGTTGGAGGCTGCAGGCCGCAAGATTGTCCATATGGAGGTAGGGGAACCGGATTTCACAACAGCTCAGCCAATTATCGATGCCGCCAAAGTTGCTCTGGACAAAGGCCTGACGCAGTACACGGCAGCACCAGGAATAACTGAATTGCGCGAGCGTATTTGTGAGCACTATCAACAGCGGCATGGTGTCACGTTAAGTAGAGACCAGGTATTAGTTACCCCGGGTGCCAGCGGCGGACTTACTTTGCTTGCCAATTTATTGGTGGAACATGGTGATGGAATCTTGTTGAGCGATCCGGCTTATCCCTGCGTCAGAAATTTCATTCATCTGATGGGTGCCACCCCACAGTTGGTTCCTGTCGGTTTGGTCGAAAATTTTCAACCCACTGTGGAATTACTGAAACAGCACGCAACTGATGCTACCAGCGGTGTTTGGTTGGCTTCACCCAGCAACCCCACCGGAACTATCCTGGATCGCCAGCGATTGGGTGAAATCGCAAACTGGTCAAATCAAGCGGGCTATAGTTTGCTGGTCGACGAGATTTATCACGGTCTTCATTATGTGGAAGATCTCCCCAGTATTTTGGAATTGGAACCCTCGGCTCACGTGGTAAATAGCTTCTCCAAGTATTTTGGCATGACCGGGTGGCGGCTTGGTTGGATAGTGGTGCCGGAGTCATCAATTGAGATGGCGAATATTCTCGCCCAGAATCTTTATATTTCTGCCTCTTCAATTGCCCAGCACGCTGCCTTGGCAGCATTCGAGTCAGCAACTCAAGAGATGTTTGAATCTCGGCGAGAATCATTTCGACAGCGCCGGGATTTTCTTGCTGCCGCATTGTCACAATTAGGTTTTGGGGTATCTGACAGCATTGAAGGCGCGTTCTATGTTTATGCCAACATCAGCAAATTTTCCGATGATGCAGAATCGTTTTGTCAGCATATCCTGGAGCAACATGGAGTTGCTATCACACCTGGAACAGACTTCGGTGAACACGATGGCCGAAATCATGTCAGATTTGCTTTTACTACTGGCATGGAAGATTTGGAGCTAGGTGTAGAAAGATTAGCTGCGGCGCTGCAAAATCACTGATGAAGTTTCCCCAGCCATTACAGGAAGGTCGGCTGATCAAGCGCTACAAACGCTTTCTTGCTGACATCCAAACCGAACAAGGGCAGACAACCATCCACTGCCCCAATACTGGCTCGATGAAGAACTGTCAGGACCCTGATGCCAGAGTCTGGTACACAGATTCTGCAAATCCTAAACGCAAATACCCTTGTACCTGGCAAATTGTCGAAACTGACGGCCAATACCTGGTTGGGATCAATACGAGTCTGGCCAATCACCTGGTGGGAGAAGCGATTACATCTGGAGTCGTGACTGAGCTGAATGCCTATGAAGAGATTCGCTATGAAGTTCCCTACGGCAATCAGAAAAGCCGCATCGATATTTTATTACAGTCGCGAGCCGATGCTGAGCAGGAAAACTGTTATGTCGAAATCAAGAATGTAAGTTTAGGCTTGGGAGATGGTCTTGGCCTGTTTCCTGATGCGGTGACCACTCGCGGCCACAAGCATCTGCAAGAGTTGATAGACGTCAAGAAAAATGGCGAGAGGGCTGTGCTTTTTTTCTGTGTGCAACACACAGGAATCGACCATGTTCGACCCGCTGACGACATTGATCCTGAGTATGGACGCCTGCTGCGACTGGCGCAGCAAAGTGGTGTGGAGTTAATCGCTTATGGGGCTGAGTTTGACTTGTTGAACTCGCGCGTCGAACTGCGTCAGAAGTTGTTGGTCGAGTGTTGAAACTAGTGAAGTTTTAATAGTCTTCAAACAGCCTTCAAATCGTCTGGATTTACAAGAAGTTGTCCGCCTTCAATACTATGGGGTGCAGGTTGCAAATACTTGCCTTTACAGGGGCCCACCAGACAATGCCCATCCTCAATTTGAAAGAGAGCACCGTGGGTAGAGCATTGAATCAGCGCACCGTCTGCATCCAGGAATCTGTCCTCTTCCCATTCCAGCGGCGTCCCTAAATGGGGGCAGCGGTTGTAGTAAAGATAGACTTGGCCATCCTTTTTAACCGCGAACAAGTAAACGTTGCCGTGTTCCAGACCCCGTGAAGTACCTTCTTCCAGTTCATCTATGTTTAGTAAGGCAATCATGCCAGAGCTCGCTGAAAGTCTTCGAGTAAATCCTCTGTGTCTTCTATTCCTACAGAGAATCGAATCATACTATCGGCTACGCCCATGGAGGCGCGCCGCTCTGGTCCCATTTCATAGTAAATGGTATGGGCAACCGGGATCGCCAAACTGCGCGTGTCTCCCAGATTGCTGGAAGCAACGATCGTGTCCATGCGGTTCAGGACGTCGAAGCAATCGACCCCTGATTCCAGATCGATGCTGAAAATAGCGCCGAAATTTTTGAATAACTGTTTCGCTCTCTGGTGTTGCGGATGAGATTCCAGACCGGGATAAAAAGTATTTTTGACCTTGGCGTGGTTCGAACAGAATTCGGCGAGGGCTTGTGCATTGGCGCAGGCACGATCCATTCTCATGGGCAGGGTTTCGGATCCTACGGCTAGATGATGGGCTGCCTCTGGTCCGAGTGAGGCTCCCATATCTCGCAATCCTTTCTTCTTGATTTGGGTAATTCCCCAAAGCTTGGCATCGCCTTTCCGGTAAGTGTCCAGGATATTGTCGAATGCTTCCCAATCGTAGTTGCCCGCATCGGTGATTGCACCACCTAGTGCGTTTCCATGGCCGCCAATGTATTTGGTCAGTGAGTTAACAATCAAACTTGCGCCGACAGTTTTTGGGCTGAACAGATGGGGTGAGGTCATAGTGTTATCGACGCAATAAACAAGGCCTCGTTGTTTGCAAAGCTCTCCAATCGCGCTGAGGTCGGCGACCTGTGTCACCGGGTTGGCAATAGTTTCGACAAATACCAGTTTGGTTCTCTCCGTGATTGCTGCCTCAACTTCGGCAACATCGGTGGCATCAACGAAACTGACTTCAATACCGAGTAATTGCAGGGTGCCAAAAAAACTATTGGTGTTGCCAAACAAGAAGGCGCTGGAAACCACGTGATCTCCCTGTCGCAGCAAGGACAACATAGTAGATGCGATGGCGGCCATGCCAGTAGCAAAGGCGACACTGGCTACGCCATCTTCCATGGCAGTAATGCGATCCTGAAGGGCGGTGACTGTTGGGTTGAGTTGGCGGCCGTAATTGTAGCCTGCACGTTTCCCCTGAAACACTTCCGCAAGATGTCTGGCATCGTCGTAGCCGTAAGCAACGGAAGGGTGAACAGCTTTGTGCAATACACCATGTTCCGGCTTGCTCTTGCGGTCGGAGTGTAGATTGGTTGTTGTGAAGCCTTTCTTAGCCATGATGGAGCTCTGAGTGGCGTCTGGTGGGGCGGGAAGCAGCGAAGGCGGATTTATACACTAGCGCCGTCGTTTTTGGAAGCGCCGCTATTGGTTGTCAGCGCAGTCCTGGCAGTTGATGCAAAGGTTTGCTTCCGGTTGGGCTTGCAGTCGCGGGTATCCAATGGGTTCCTCGCAACGGCGACAGAGCCCGTACTCGCCTTCGGCTACTGCCTGCAGGGCGGTTGTAACCTTGCGCAGTTTCAATTCCGTTAGCTTACGCGTGGACAGTGCAACACTTTGCTGTTGCATGGCATCCATGCGTGACACTCTGCCAACCAGTGTCTGATCCAGAGTAACGGTAGCGGCAGAGCCTTCAGCGCGTTTCAGTTGCTGAGACAGTTCGTCTCGAAGGACTTTAAGTTCAAGCGTTAATTCTGCTATCTGCTGAGAAGTGAGGTCTTTCACAGAATTGTTATCAAAATGCTAATCGAGACCCTGGAAAAGCGGTCGCTCCATAATCAGACTTTGAATTTCAGCGATTCGCTGCTCATATTCCCGACTATTTCGATCTGTATAGAGTGTTGCAAAATCCGATTCAGATAAGCCATCTCGATTATTGCCGACCTCGGGCATATAGTCTGCTTCGTTCTCAATAGCGCTGAGTCGCAATTGCATGGCGAGTGCGGAGGCTTCGCTTTCTGTCGCAAAGGTGGCAAGTGTCACTCCTACAGAATTCGCGGTCAGGTCTGAAAAGCTAAACCCACTTCGATATCTTGCATCATAGGCCTCTTTGGTGGTTGAAAGTAATTGTGCGAATCCTGCGCCCGCAGAAGAGGTAGTCGCTGCGATCGAAGTAAGGTGTTGAGCAAGATCCTGTCTGCGCTGCAGTCTCACTTCGATAAATTCCACAGGTTCAATGCCGGCAGAAAATTCCGGGCCCAAGAGCTGGCCTAAATCTTCATTATTTACATAGATCGCCAGGGCCTGAAATGCCGCTCTGTTCTCGACTACAGGATCGTTACCTTGCAGGGAAAGTTCATGGGCACGATTGAATAAAGGGACCAGAAAAGTATTAAGAGACACGGCACGAAGGTCTGTGGGAATAGTAGCGACAATATCTCGAATCTGCTCGTAGTACGCGATGATTCTTAGACGCTCGTATTCCGGCACAAAGAGTTGTCTGGTACGACTGGCAATGCGATCTATGAGGCTTGGTTCCCAGAGCATGTTCATGGTCAATGCATTTGGGAGTATGTCGACCTGTTCGACGTTGTCAGCCAAGTCGCTGAATTCCTGAAATCCGGTCTCGGTTGCCAGCAAATTATTTCTTAGCCTGGCTACGGCATATCTTTGAAGCGATTGAGGCAGGGTAAAGTTGCCAAGTCGTAATTCGCTTAGGTCCAGTATTCCATCACTCTCTGTGAAACGCCCCTGCACATTGAGATAAAGGGGAAGGCGGTCACCGCTGATGGGAATGCTCAAGTCGATAGATAGGCTTTCCTGTTCCAAATCCAGTCTGCCAGCCCAGGCGGGCGCCAAACTGACAATCTGCAAACCATATCGCAGTAGCAGATTCAGCTCATTCCGATTCAATGTCACTTGTTGTTGGCTGGCTCGCGCCGTTGAGGTGGGTGCTGATTCCAGTATGAGTTCTTCTATCTCGGTTAATTCGGCAGCGCTGAGTGGTGTGGATTCTTCTACTGTTGGCTGAGACTGTATTGCCAATAGCAGCAGCATAAATGGCGCGCTCACCAGCACTACAAGTAACAGTCTTAGCAAGTTGCTGACAATTTTCGATACAGGCATGGCTGATTGGGACTTCGAATTGAGCAGACTATTTACGGGCTTCGGACCCTGGGTTATTGGGGACAGTTAGCTAATGAACTCTGTGACAATGTTGCCGATAACTCGCAAAAGGCCGAGTAAACCGCAATTTTACTGGCATTTCGGCGATTTCGCGCTATAAAGTATGACAAAAGCCACACTTTTTGCGAATTTCGCAATCAAAATAATTTATTAATCAATGGCTTGGCGTTAAACTGCGATGCCAGTTAAATCTGGAAGCTCTCTATCCACCAAGGAGTTAGTCATGAGTTTCTTATCTCGAAACAGGAGCCTGGAAGCAGTTAACTCTCTAGGCCGCATAGCAATTCTTGGCATGCTGCTGCTAACACTGGCCGCCTGTTCATCCCAGGCAGCCCGTGAGGCTGAACTGGCAGAGCAGGAAGCGGCGCGGGTGGCTGCAGAGCAAGAAGCTGCACGTGTGGCTGCAGAGCAAGAACGGCAGCGCGCCCAGGAGCAACAGCGACAGCAACAAGCACAGGCGGCTGAGCGGGCACGTTTGCAGGCACAGAGAGAACGCCGGGAAGCTGAAGCGCGGGCTCGAGCTGAAGCTGAGCGCAGAGAAAGAGAAGAAGCTGAACGCCGGGAGCAGGAAAGGCTGGCGGCCATTGCCGCCGCAGAGGCGGAAAGGCAGCAGAAACTTGATCGCATAACCGAGTTGGAGCAGCAGATTGCCAATATTCAGGATCAGACGGTAGCCAATGAGGAGAGCGCGCTGGTTTTGCAGCAGGCTATTCTGGCTGCTGAAGAATTACTGGATGCCCTGTCTGCTGAGCAGGCCAAATATGAAAATACGGATGCTGACGGCAATACTTTGGAGCCGCTGGCGAAAGACCTTATTGCTGAGCTACAAGCGCGCAAAGATCAGTTGGTCCAGCAGGTCCAGTCGCAGTAGAACAAGCTCGCTTAGTCAACTGGACGTCGCGCAATCCAGTTACCAGTCTGGACTTTTAATGATCCTATGACCCAATGAGCGATAATGTAGTCGATTTCGAACGCAAGAAAGAGGTCCACGTCTTGCGACGGAAAGAAGCAAAAGTAGAAGCCCTGCGCGAAGCCTTTCGCCAGGCTCGTGGCGAATCAATAGCCGCTAAGTCCAAATCCCGCAAACGACGCAAAAATCGCAAGAAATAACCGCGATATTTACCTGCTCTGCCGACCCCTGGCAGCACCCCAGATCAGCCCTAATGGGAAATAGGCAAATACCCCTCGAACGCCCGGAAAATACTGCTTATTCAGGCATTTGCCGACTTTGTTTGTACCGGTCGTTATGGTAAAGTGCGCGCCTTTAATTTTCATACCATTTTAGAGCGAACACGGGGAGAGACATTTAGATGTCCATAACAATTACAGTTACTACTGTGCTATCACTTCTGGGCCTGGCAATTGCCTACTTTTATATGAATAAAGTGACCAGCATTCCGGTAGATCAAGGACTTGAGGGGAAAGACAGTGAGCGTCTGAAGTTCATTCACGGTGCTATCGCCGATGGTGCCATGGCATTTTTGAAGCAAGAGTACAAAGTGCTCACCATTTTTATGGTGGCCTTCGCAGCCATTATTGCCGTTCTGATTGATGATTCTCATACCCCTGATATTCGCGAAGGCATCTACACAGCGATCGCTTTCCTGTTCGGAGCCGCTATTTCCATTGCTTCCGGCTATATCGGCATGATGGTGGCGACACAAGGCAATGCGCGTACTACGGTTTCTGCCAAGAAAGACATTTCAAGTGCCTTTGATGTGGCGATTAATTCTGGCGCGGTCATGGGGTTTGCCCTGGTCGGATTGGCATCATTGGGTTTGGTCATCATCTACGTGGTCATGCGAGCGCTTCTCGCTGACCTGGGCCCGGAAAACAATCATATTCTGATGGAAGTGATCGCCGGCTTCGGTCTGGGTGGATCGACCATCGCGCTGTTTGCTCGTGTAGGTGGAGGTATCTTCACTAAGGCTGCCGACGTAGGAGCTGACCTGGTAGGTAAAGTAGAGCAGGGCATTCCTGAAGATGACCCCCGTAATCCAGCCGTAATCGCGGACAACGTGGGAGACAATGTAGGTGATGTGGCAGGAATGGGGGCTGACCTGTTTGGTTCCTGTGCCGAGTCCACCTGCGCAGCAATGGTTATCAGTGCCGTGGTATTCGCCGCCGATCCCAACGCATTGCTTTACCCTGTGCTGATCAGTGCCGTAGGTATTCCAGTGAGTCTGGTAACAAAACTCTTAATCGGTGTGAACACAGAAGACGATGTTGCGCCTGCTCTGCGTAAGTTACTGATCATCTCCAGCATCTTGATGGCTGTGGTCATGTTTTTCTTCACCATGGCTTTGGTACCTGAGTTCTTCGAACTCAATGGCGAGCAGTACACCAATATGGGTGTTTACTGGTGTTTCCTTTCTGGCCTGATCGCCGGATTGGCAGTTGGTCTACTGACCGATTACTACACTTCTGACAAGTACAAGCCTGTTCAGGAAGTGGCGGAGAGCTGTAACACCGGTGTTGCCACCAATATCATTTTTGGTTTGTCCCTGGGTTACAAGAGCACGGTCTATCCTTATCTATGTATTGCTATCAGCATCTTTGTTTCCTGGGGATTGGCAGGTATGTACGGTGTGGCCATCGCGTCGCTGGGCATGCTGGGTACTTTGGTTATTGCGTTGATGATTGATGCCTACGGTCCAGTCGCTGATAACGCGGGTGGTATCGCTGAGATGGTCGGTCTGGAAAAAGAAGTGCGAGAGCGTACTGATATTCTGGATTCGGCAGGTAACACAACAGCTGCTATCGGTAAGGGTTTCGCCATTGGCGCAGCTATTCTGACTTCATTGGCATTGTTCGCAGCGTTCATTACTGCCGCAGAGGTCTTGAGTGGTGAGACCATCACCATGAGTTTGTTGGATCCCATGGTGTACACAAGTGTGTTTATCGGTGCGGTTCTGCCCTTCCTGTTTATGGCTATGACCATGCGTTCAGTTGGGGACGCCGCTTTCGAAATGATCGAAGAGGTGCGTCGTCAATTCCGCGAAATACCTGGCATTATGGAAGGTGAAGCTACACCTGATTATGCGCAGTGTGTGGCGATCTCCACGCAAGCTGCCTTGAAAGAAATGATTGCACCTGGCGTGCTGATCATGGGTACTCCATTAATCGTAGGTTTCCTGTTCGGTGTTGAGGCAGTAGCAGGCGTATTAGCGGGTTCCCTGGTCTGCGGTGGTGTTATGGCCATCTCATCATCCAATAGCGGTGGTGCCTGGGATAACGCTAAGAAGTACATCGAGGCGGGCAACTTCGGTGGTAAGGGTTCTGAAGAGCACAAAGCCGCGGTGGTTGGCGATACGGTAGGTGATCCTTTGAAGGACACTTCTGGCCCATCGCTGAATATCCTGATCAAGCTCTCTGCTATTTTGAGCCTGGTATTCGCGCCTTTCTTTGTTCAGTATGGCGGAATTCTGCTCTGATAATCTCGGCATTGAAAGTAAAAAGGGGCCATCTGGCCCCTTTTTTTATGTGCTGCTTTTGCGCGTTCAGTTTTGCCTTGTAATAATTAGAATGAGCTCCGGCTTTCGAAGTGAAACAACACCCACTCTTCGTAGTCATTGAGGGTATTGTCACTGAGTCTAGTCCAGCGCGTATGCACAGATTCAACGCACTGATAGATGCGAAAAGAATCTGTGTCTTCAATGATCAAATTTCTCACTGAAGGATTCAGTGTGTAGTTTGAGACCTCAGCAAGTCGCCAATTCTCGGAGAGAGTTCGCTCAATACATTCGTTGTCCAGCAACAAATCTACATAATCCAGCTCTAGATCGGCATAGCCCATAGCAGGAACATTGAGCTCCAACTCCAGTTCTACACTGGCACCCGGCAAATCCTGCTTGAGAAAGGTTATCGAGTCGAGTCGAACATCGTCTGCCGTTGTGTTGTGGGCGACCAAGCGCAACCCATCCTGGGTATTCTCACCCCACGCCGAAGAATAAAAAGCAAATTTGATCTCGCTTTCTTCCTGCAGCTCGCTGGCGGCGGCTGGGGTAATCAGCGCTAATAACATTAGAAATCGTAAGTGCATAGCCCGATTTTATCCGGCCCCTTACTTGCCTGTCATGCCTATTTTATTTTTTGAGTGTATCAAAGATAATTCGCTGTTCGTTTTGTGACGCAGGTTTAGCGCTTGGAGAAAGTAGTCAATGCAAGCACCGAAGAAGCTAGGGCAGATTAAACATATTATTTGTGTTGCGTCAGGGAAGGGTGGTGTCGGCAAATCCACAACCGCTGTGAATTTAGCTGTAGCACTTCAGCGGCAAGGCCATGGGGTGGGCTTACTGGATGCGGACATCTATGGACCTAGTATTCCGCTGATGATGGGTGTGCCAGCAGGTACTCGTCCAGAGATCAAAGATCAGCGTCTAATGGTGCCAATTGCCGCCCATGGTGTGGAATGCAACTCTATGGGATTCCTCGTCGATCCCCAAACAGCCATGGTCTGGCGAGCGCCCATGATTATCTCAGCCTTTAATCAGATTCTGGCAGATACAGCCTGGTCCCCTCTGGATTATCTTGTTGTCGATATGCCCCCTGGAACCGGTGATATTCAGCTCAGTCTGGCACAATCGGTACAGCTAAGTGGGGCAGTCATTGTGACCACCCCACAGGATGTCGCCCTTTTGGACGCCCGTAAGGGGATCGAGATGTTCCGCAAGGTCGGTGTGCCCATATTGGGAGTGGTGGAAAATATGTCCACCCACGTGTGCTCCAAATGTGGGCATGAGGAATCTATTTTTGGCACTGGCGGTGGTGCCAAACTGTCCTCGGACTATGACACCGAGGTTATTGGCCAGCTGCCTTTGGACATCCTGATCAGAGAAAGGACAGACGGAGGCAGTCCTGTGGTAGCATCAGAACCCGAGAGCCCTGTATCAGCAGCGTATTTGGCTCTGGCGAGTAATGTTTCTCGTATTGTGTCTGAACTGGACGGCGAGACAAAGACGGCACCTGTTATCACAGTAAGCGAAGACTAGTTTGTGGATTCGCTGGTGACTAAACAGAGAACAAGATAAGAATAAACTGACAAGTAACACAGTATGGGGAAGGCACTTGGACGCGGTTAATGGTTTTCTGATTTACATCGATGGTTTCCTTGGTAGTGCCATCTGGTTTCCAACCTTTCTCCTCACTGTAGGAGTGTTCTTTACTCTTTATTTAGGCTTTCCGCAGATTCGCTATTTCAAGCATGCGATCGGTGTTACTACTGGGAAGTTTGATAAAGAGGGTGCTCGTGGCGATACCTCTCACTTTCAAGCCCTATCAACCGCACTGTCAGGTACAGTAGGCACCGGCAACATCGGTGGTGTTGCCCTGGCGTTGCATCTTGGTGGCCCGGCAGCATTGTTCTGGATGTGGATGACCGCATTCTTCGGAATGACCAGCAAATTCGTGGAGGTCACGCTTTCCCACAAATACCGCACACAAACAGAAGATGGCACCATGGCCGGCGGCCCCATGTATTACATGGAGAAGGGCCTCAATATGAAGTGGCTGGCGGTGATATTTGCCGTCGCCACCGTGCTCAGTTCATTTGGAACGGGCAACCTGCCTCAGATTAATAGCATTGCTTCGGGGCTTGAAAGCACCTTTTCTCTGGACCCGCTGATCACCGCAAGCGTCCTGTCGGTGCTACTGGCGCTGGTCATCATTGGTGGTATCACTCGTATTGCCAGAGTTGCTGCGGCAATCGTGCCAACTATGGCTTTCATTTATCTGATTGGTGCGTTCGCAGTCATTATCCCGAATATTGCCAATATTGTTCCGTCGTTTCTTTCCATCTTCAGCAATGCCTTTACCGGATCTGCCGCTGCGGGTGGTTTTCTCGGCGCCACTTTCGCTTACGCCTTCGATCGTGGGGTAAACCGTGGCCTTTACTCGAACGAAGCAGGCCAGGGCTCAGCCCCGATCGCTCACGCAGCGGCCCGTACCGATGAACCGGCTGATGAGGGTATGGTTTCAATCCTCGAACCGTTCATCGACACCATAGTGATTTGTACTATTACTGGTTTGGTGATTCTTTCGTCGGGAGTCTGGATTGAGAAATTCGAAAACGAGTTTCAGCGGGCTGATATGACATTTGTTGCTGACAGCTTTTCCCAATCAAGTTCCGATGATGTGCAATCGCTGTTTGCTTATCTGAGTGGCGAAGAGTCGGCCGCTACCAGCTATACCGGTCCCATTGTCCTGCAGCAGGGTGTGCCGCAAAACGCAGTCGCTTTCACCCTATTGGCGGCCCGTTCAGTGGCGGAAAATGCCACCTATTTACGTGACGATGAGCTCATTACGGGGACAGTGAATGTGGTCGATGGTCAATTGGAAGACACGTCGATTGTTGTCAGGGGTGATTCTCTGTTGCACTCGGTGCCACTGACTACAAGAGCATTTACCCGGGGTCTGTTTGGAGATTTTGGGCAGTACATCGTTTCTATCGGCTTGATGCTCTTCGCTTTTTCCACCGCAATCGCCTGGTCTTACTACGGCGATCGAGCGATGACTTACTTGCTCGGCCCGAAATCCGTTTTACCTTATCGGATCGTTTATGTGCTTGGCTTCTTTACCGCCGCACTGGCGGATACCACGGTGATTTGGAACGTGTCTCTCATCACCATCGTGTTAATGACAGTGCCCAACCTGGTTGGCATTTTATTAATGCGTAAAGAAATGAAAGCGACCGTGGATGCCTACTGGGAAAAAACAGACCACGGCAAACACAAAGCCTAGTGGGTTGTTTTCCTGCCGGGCACTAGGCAGTGCGTGCTTCCCCTGGCAGACGAATATTCTCGACGATTGTTTGCACGTCTTCAGGAGGCTCGGGAGTAAACTTCGCGACTGTCAGAGACACTGCCAAGTTCACAAGCGTGCCCAGAGTGCCAATTCCCTCAGGTGAAATACCCAGCCACCAACCATCGGCATTGTCCAATGCTGGATTGATGGTCTTGAAATACACAATGTAGAAGGCGGTAAATAGAAAGCCTGCGATCATGCCGGCTATAGCGCCTTGTTTGTTCATGCGCTTTTGAAAAATTCCCAGGACGATAGCCGGGAAAAATGATGCGGCGGCCAGTCCAAACGCATAGGCAACCACCTGCGCCACGTAGGCAGGCGGATTAATGCCTACATAGCCTGCGACCAGCACGGCAACAAAAATCGCGATCCTGGCATATAGCAATTCCTGCTTCTCTGATATCGACGGCATAAAGCTACGTTTCATAAAATCATGGGCGACGGCTGTCGAGATAACCAACAACAATCCGGCGGCCGTAGAGAGTGCCGCAGCCAGTGCGCCAGCTGCCACCAGTGCAACCACCCAATTTGGCAATCCAGCGATCTCCGGATTCGCCAGCACCATGATGTCCCGATTGACTGAAAGTTCATTAACTTCAGGGTCGGCAACATATTGAATCCGTCCGTCGCCGTTCTTGTCATCGAAGGCGATCAGGTTGGTAGTTTCCCATTTACTGAACCACTCCGGCATAGCCGTGTACTCAGCATTGTTTACCGTATTGATGAGATTGGTCCGGGCGAAGGCTGCTACTGCAGGCGCTGTGGTGTAGAGAATGGCGATAAAGATGAGAGCAAAGCCAGCTGAACGCCGGGCATCCCTGACATTTGGTACTGTGAAGAATCGAATAATGACATGGGGTAAACCGGCGGTGCCGAACATGAGAGCAGCGGTGATGAAAAATACATCTTGAGTGCTGCGTTGACCCTCTGTATAGACGCCAAAACCCAGTTCCTCACTCAGACCGTCCAGGCGATCAAGCAGATAGCCACCACCAAATGCTTCGGTTAGCTCTGCGCCAAATCCTAATTGCGGAATGGGTACGCCAGTCATAAGAATAGAGATGAAAATCGCAGGAACCATAAAGGCGAAGATCAACACGCAATATTGTGCAACCTGCGTGTAAGTGATGCCTTTCATACCGCCTAGAACCGCGTAGAAAAACACGATTGCCATGCCGATGATGACACCGGTGGTGATGTCCACTTCCAGGAACCTGGAGAAGACTATCCCGGCGCCTTGCATTTGCCCGCAAACATAAACAAAAGAAATGGCGATCGCACAAAATACTGCAATTAGTCTGGCAGTGCGCGAATAGTAACGATCACCAATGAAATCCGGCACTGTGAATTTGCCAAACTTCCGCAGATAAGGTGCGAGGAGAAGTGCCAACAGCACATAGCCTCCGGTCCAGCCCATCAGATAGAAAGTGCCATCGCGACCGAGGAATGAAATCAATCCTGCCATGGATATAAAGGATGCAGCAGACATCCAGTCAGCGGCAGTTGCCATTCCATTTGCCAGGGGCGGCACACCGCCACCGGCGACATAGAAATCACTCGTGGACCCGGCTCGTGACCAGATGGCGATTCCGACATAGAGACCAAAAGTCAGAAAGACAAAAACGAAAGTCCAGATTTGCACACTCACGAGGAAACCTCCTCGTTAGTTGTATTCTGACTGCCAGCCTCATCAGAGTCGTTTAGGTTGTATTCATCGTCCAGCTTATCCATCAGACGGATATAAACGAAGATCAATATGACGAAGACAAAAATCGAGCCTTGTTGGGCGATCCAGAATCCCAGTTTGAATCCGCCGATGCGAATAGTATCCAGTATATCTACGAGCAGAATTCCGCAGACGAATGAAATGAAAAACCAAACGCTAAGAAGAGAAACGACTATTTTGAGATTGGAACGCCAATAGTGATGGGCACGTTTGTCGGACATATTGTTTGTGCTCTCCCTGCTTGCTGCTTGTACTTCAGCAGGCTGACTCTAATTCTTGTTGTGGGACCGTGACGCTTGCAGATGTCTTCGATGGTTATGATGGTTACAAAGACCCAGGCTGCGCACTTAGCTGGCGGGATGGTATCACTTAATCAAAAGTGCGTATAGGAAGCGAAGACAGGAGGTGCTGGTGGTGCTAATCGTTTAGGCTCGCGATGTAAGCGCGTAATTTTTCTAATTGCGCAGTTTTCTTCGGCCCGGTGAGCTTCGCGGCGTTACGCTGCAAC
>JAKSCP010000185.1 GCA_022360535.1 Pseudomonadales bacterium
ACTCTCAATGACATAATCGATTTCCATTTCTTTCCACGGTAGCTTGGCGGGATCCTTTTCGCACAGAACCTGGAATGGATCACCAGAGATTTCCATGGTGTCGCCACTTACCCTGACCTCGCCGGGCCAGGTGCCGTGAATACTGTCGTACTTGAACGCGTATGCCAGTTGATCCGGACTGGCCAGATCATTGACCGCAACCACGTCGTAGTGACCGCGTTGCTTGGCAATGCGCATGATCGTACGACCGATACGACCGAATCCGTTGATAGCTATCCGTGGTAATGACATCAGGTAAGCATCTCCTCAGTTAATTTCCAGAGTCGCAAAGCACTCTCTTCTTGCGTCGCCCAGGGAGCAACATCGAAGTAGCGCGGTGAATCATCAGTTGCAAGGTTGGCCACGTCACAGTCCTCGCAATAGAGGCCACCAGTGCCGGACAACTGTGGGCTGGTTGCCGCCCACAAAGTCGTGGTGCAACCCTGGGTAGTTGATTTGAAAAGCGCAGCGGCTTGTTCTGACAAATTTCCGTCTGCATCGGTCCAGCCAAGCGCCTGCATCTCCTCGTTGGGTAAATGTCGTTGTAGTGGGGTCAAGATACCCCCGGGATGAACACTGAATGCGCGCAGTCCCTGGTCTGCATATTTCAAATCGAGCCCCAGGGCAAACAAGGCGTTGGCCGTTTTTGCCTGGGCATAGGCGGTCCATTTTTCGTAGGGCGTGGACTGAAAATGAATATCATCCCAAAGGATATCCGAACGACGATGAGCAATAGATGACAGACAAACCACCCGAGGTGCTTCGGCGGCCAGCAGCAGCGGTAACAGACCAGTGGTAAGTACGAAGTGGCCGATGTGATTGACGGCAAACTGAGATTCCCAGTTGTTTCCAACCCGGGTTTCCGGGCAGGCCATGATGCCCGCGTTGTTGATGAGCAGGTCCAGACTGGATTCTTTTTCGCTTAGATCACTAACGAATTGACGCACGGTGTCCAGATCTCCCAGATCCATTTGCATGGAGACTACTTCGCCTTCCACGTCCGCTAGATTAGCTTCGGCTTTTGCAGGATCGCGCACCGGCACGTAAACCTTCACTCCAGCCCCTGCCAACGCACGTGTGGTTTCCAGCCCAATACCAGAATAACCCCCGGTGACTACCGCCACCTTACCTGCCAGATCGATCCCCTCGAGAATTTGCGAAGGTTCCGACTTGGCTTCAAAACCCGATCCTAGTTTCTGTTGTACCCGTGCCGTCATGATTACTCCTGGTTTTCTTTTTTATTTGTTCTTTAATTTGTTCACTATACGCGAACAGTACGGCAACTCGATTGCTATAACGCAATCAAATTGTCATACCTGTCCGGGGCTTACGAGCCCTCTTAGCCTGCGCTCGGTTCGAAGAGATTGAGCTCGCCCGCCTGGTGAACGATTCCTGGCCGACCTAGCTGTTCTTGAAAAACAAAGTGCTGCAAAAAATCTTCGCTATTGGGTGTGTTGGCAATAAACCGACGTTGGTCTGACTGCTGCCGTCCTATAACAATACCTCTGTTAGGTACCCCTTTGTCAAAACAAACCGTGTAAGTCTCGATAACCGACTCGCCCCGGGGCGTTTCTGTAAAGTCTGGGTAATCCAAATCATCGATAAGCGACTGATAAGAATCTGGATTTTCACGAGCCCAACTCCCCGCGACAGGTTGAGCAGAATAGATTCCGGTCGCATGCTTGGACAGATAGCCGCCGTTGGCGGTAATCAAGCCAAATGCCTGACGATTGCTTCGCAACAAGGGTAATAGGCTGGCAATAGCATGCATGGAGTAGTTGTTACCTGGACCACCAAAAAATGGCAGGCCACCAGTCAGAGTGAACCCCCTCTTATCGTCCGGGCTCAATCCGAGTTCGCTGCAGGCGATTTCCACAGCCGAAGGAAAGCAGGAATAGATATCGATGTAGTCCATGTCGGCGATGGTTTTATTCGCCATCTCAAAGGCACGCTGCGCATTGACTCCAATCGCTGGCGAGGACGTGTAGTTCAGACGCTCACTCACCATTAACCGTTCGTTGGCCTCGGCACATCCATGAAGGAAAACCCACTTAGCAGGATCGATGCCTAACTGCCTGGCTTTACCCACGGTGGTCATGATGACTGCGGCACCCTGGTTCACCCCGTCCATGGCATTCATCCATTTTGGGTAGGGATAACAGATCATGCGATTTTCAGCAGTCACCGTTGCCAGTTCTTCAGCACTACGTTCTGTGCCATAGAAGGAATAAGGATTTTCGGCAGCGACTTTGGTAAACGGGGCGAACAACTTACCTAAAGCCAGTTGATGCTCCTCAAGACTGCGACCGAGAGAACCGCGCAGAGCGTTTTCAAAAAGTGGATAAGTCTGAATCGGCACACCGAGCCCGTGGGCAAATTCATGGGGAGTAGACAGTGTTTCCCCAATACCCCGGTCGTCCAGGCTACCTTCATCGTGTTCCTGCCAATTCAGGTCAATGCCCTGCCGCAGTGCATGCTGCGCAGTCTTGATCGCCTCTGAACCCGCCAACAAAACCACACTGAGCTCGCCAGCAACCAGTCGCTCGGCCATTTCATTGATGTATTTCTGCGGTGTGTTACCACCCACATTGCCATAAATAGCCAGCACCGGGTCAGCCCCGATACGACGCGCAATTGCGCGCGGTGGATTTTCTGCACGCCCAAAGGGGTTGGGCATTCGCGGTCGATTCGAGGAATCAGGGAAGATGCGGATCGCTACGATGGTATCGATGCTGGCAGCTAATTCAGGAATACCTGTATCGGCAATGGCCGCTGCTGCTGCCTTGGCTGCAATACCCATGGGTGGTTGTGCTAACTGGGGAGGGACACCCTTCTCGGTGAACTGCCCCGCACCAACCAGTATCGGCGTGCTGTCTTCCATACTACCTGTTGCTAGTCGGGATCTCGTAACTCAAATCGAATGTTGAGATACACCACTGATTCCGATTCTTTAATCCCATGGGGCACCCCAGGCGGAATAAAGATGACATCGCCTGCCTTAATGATTCTCTCATCACCACCCTCGATGCCGCTGCCACGAAATTCACCTGGCCCCGACCCTGGCTCTACATCGACGATGGTGCCGCCCGTAGCGAGTACCGCCATACCTTCTCGGACAACCCATACCTCGCTAATGCGGCCATGTTGCAAAGCAGTTTCAGCGCCCTGGATATGCCGCACGTTGATGCTGAAGATATCACCTTCCAACAGGCGACGGGTGTTAATGTCATTCGCGCGCAGATGATCAGCAGCCTCAAGAATTTCAATGAGAGGAATGTCTTGTGCACGATCCGTGGGCGCTCTCGGCGCGCCCGCAGTTTGAGCCAGGGAATAAGCCGACATGGCGAGCAGGACCAGACAGAAAGTTTGGATTGTTGTTTTCATGGTTTTTCCTTTCAGAAGTCGACTTTCGTTGTACCAGAAGCATCGTGCAGATTCCAATCAGACAGATTACTGCCACATACCCAGAGCCAGTAAGCGAAGTGAGGCACCAATCAGGGCAACAAAGGTCAACGCCATACCAGTCACACGATAGTTAAAGTTTTCCTGAACCTGGCTCACACCGAATGCGTGCAACAGTCTGCCTGTTAGCAACAGTAAGCAAAACAGATGCACCAGCAACCTCGCCTGGCCGTATACCTCCAAAAAATAGAGCAGCAATAGAGTCAGGGGCACATATTCAGCGAAGTTCGCATGCACACGCATAGCCCGTTGCAACTCCGGCGCCTCACCAGGGCCGACTGCAACCTGGTAGCGGTGCCGTAAACGCAGAGTGCGCACACTCAAACCTACAAAGATAAGGCCAAACAAGGCCGCGTAGATGGGTAATATAGGCATGATGACCTCTCCAGCACAAAGCTTACTCTTTAGCCTGCATACGTTTACCTCAGGCATATCGATCTAATTAGCCGCCAACTGTCATTGATTGGTCAAGCCAATACCCTACAATCACGTAACCAATTAGATAAAGAATTGGAGACAGTCATGCTCAAGCACCCCCTTTCCGCAACGCTCAGCGCATTCTTGTTCGCCGCAATCCAGGGAGTAGTCTTTGCCCAATGCGATACCAATCGAGACAATACGGAAACTGCAAGAGGCGTTGTGTATGCGGATCGCAACAATAATGGAGCGCAAGATGCAGGCGAGTCTGGCCTGGCCAGTATTCCTGTCAGTAACGGTTGTGCGGTGGTGCTAACCCAGCAAGATGGGAGCTATGCTGTCGATATTGCTCCTCACGAAATTCTGTTTATCAGCAAACCTGCTGGTTACGCCACTCCGCTCGATGAAAATAACATCCCCCAGTTCTTTTACCGGCACTACCCAGAAGGCACACCTTCGGTAATCCAGAGAACTTCAATCGAATGGGCATTTCCCGTTGTGGAAGCGACTGGTCCACTTCCTGCTTCCATTGATTTCCCGTTAATACCGGACAGCAGTGACGAGCAGGATTTTACTGCCCATGGTTTTGCTGACACGCAGGCGCGATTCGAGCTTAGTCAGGACATGTTGCGCGAAGACTTAATCAATCCGTTAATCGGAAATCCTTATTCCGTGGACTTTGGCCTGACCGTCGGTGATGTCGCCAATGACAACCTGGCCATTTACGACCGTCACAAAGCGATGATGGGCTTGATGGAAATTCCCCAGTGGTATGTGCCAGGCAATCACGACATGAATTTCGCCTCACCCAATGCTTACTACGCCAACGAAACCTACAAACGCCATTTCGGACCGACCTACTACTCCTTCGACCATGGGCAGGCGCATTTCGTGGCGCTGAACAATGTCGAGTATGCTGGCGCAGGCAATGAGTTCGCGTCAGGGCACTATCGTGGCTTTATTACAGACAATCAATTGCAGTGGCTGGAAAACGATTTACAGTTTGTTGACCAGGACAAACTCATCGTGATCATGACTCATATTCCTTTGGTCGCAGAAGCCAGCGATGGACAGTCTCCGCTTGCAACCGGGCCCAATACAGAAAACTTCAATCGACTGCTGTCCATTCTTGCGCCTTTCAGCAACATCTATGGACTGGCTGGCCATGACACCAGTAACAGCTGGAAAGTAGAGATCAATCACCAGCACGGCTGGAGCGGTCAACCCTGGATTGCCCATACCCTGGCTGAAGTACGTGGCAACGGCTGGACCAGGGGCCCAGCGGATCTGCGGGGTGTACGCGATGCCATGATGGAAGACGGCAACCCAAACGGTTTCTACGT
Source organism: Pseudomonadales bacterium (assembly GCA_022360535.1). GTDB lineage: Bacteria > Pseudomonadota > Gammaproteobacteria > Pseudomonadales > Pseudohongiellaceae > UBA9145. The sequence continues at coordinate 5,262 of JAKSCP010000185.1, forward strand.
CCTGCATTTCGATGAGGTCGATCTGACACCTGAATTCATCCCTTTTCCATTCGGCCCGGACGCCAATCAAAGACTGCGCATCATGCTGGATCCACTTCTCACCCATACGGAAGGAGAAAGTATCAATCGCGGCCAGATGACTGAAGACACAAAACTGGTTGTGAATCTTTTCGATGGCGGCGTCAGGGACACTGTCTGGTATTCCCTTGATGGTGGCCCAGAGATTGCCATGCAATATACAGTGCGAACTGACCCCTACGTGGAACGAGCAGTGATTCGCTACGCCGAAACCGACTCCGCCTATGGGCGTACTACACGCTCTTCTCATATCTGGCAGGCTGACCTGCCCGATACTCTTGAACCAGGAATACATAGTGTAATCGTGACTAGCGAAGATGAATTTGGTCAGCGTCAGCGAGGCAGTTTGAGCTTTGAGATATTAGACTAATACACACTCATCTTGACTCTCTCTGAAGGGCGTACCCTTCGTTCCATAAAATCCCTCACTAACCTCGCTGTTGACTCTAATCAATACTGAGATTGCTGTTTTATGGTTGTATTAGCGCAATCACAATAACTATGCGGGTGCTTTGCAGTTAGCCACTTCGCTCAAGTCGAGGTGTTCTCGTGATTGATAGAACTATCATAACAACCCTTATACTTTCTGCGTGCAGTATCGCCATTCCACCGAAGCAAGCGCAGGCGGCCGAACTCCTCGGTGGAGTACAGGTTCTTATTGGTCCGGAAGAAGTGATAGACGAAGATGTCTATGCTTTTGCTGGGCGGGTGCTTGTAGAGGGCACCATAAACGGTGATCTGGTGGCTGCAGGAGAAAACATTGAGATCACTGGTTCAGTCAATGGTGACCTAATCGTTGCGGGCAGGGCGATCAGTATTAGCGGCACAGTCGAAGATGACATTCGCGCAGCAGGCGCTGAGCTGCAATTCTCCTCTGGAATTGGCGGAGACTTAATCACTGCCGGAAACGAGATCATCATTGAAACCGAGGTTGTGGTTGGCGAAGACGTTGTCGCAGGCGGCAATAGCGTAGTCTCCAGAGGTATTGTCGAAGGTGACATGGAACTTAATGCCGTAGAAGCCAACATAATTGGCACTGTACAAGGTAATGTGCAGGCAACGGTGGAAGAAGACCTGATTCTTGGGCCCGAAGCTAGCATTGGAGGAGCGCTTACCTACACCAGCCCAAACGAAGTCATGATGAATCCTGGCTCCACAGTATTGGGTGAGATCACCCTGCAGCCCCCGGAAATCGAAATTTTCGGTAACGCGTATCCAATATCCACATTCATAGAAATAGTTCGAACGTTTATAGATCAGAGTAAGTGGTTTCTAAGTACTTTATTGGCGGGCTTCCTACTGCTGGCACTGTTTCCTGCAACTTCGCACAACGTGGTGGCTACACTGCGCCAGTCTCCATGGCGAAGTCTGGGCATGGGCGTTTTGGTATTGGCACTGGTCCCTCTGGTGTTGTTGCTCAGCATGATTGCCATTCTGTCCATTCTGGGATCTTCAGCGTTCCCAATTATTGCAGTGCCCGGCATCGTCTACGCCGGACTGCTACTCCTGGCGAAACCACTGGTCGCCGTCGCTGTTGGAGGCTACGTCGCTGAGTTTTCCAGGGGTAACGAGCAATCTTCCCCCAGGACCGGACTGGTGATCGGTGCTGCGTTATTGGCAGTGCTGGGCTGTTTCCCCTATGTAGATTCCATCGTTGGCTGGCTAACTCTCCTGTTTGGATTTGGTATGTGGCTACTGTTTTTCCATCGCAACTATCGTGAGGCGCGAGCAGCACACTCCGCTTAGTTGCCATCAACTTTCCCTATTTTGATGACACCTTTAACAGCACTGCTCATGCGCAGTGACACATACCTTATGCTCAAAAGTACCAATTCAGCGCATTGTTCGTGAGTTTTCTGATACATCTCAATATGGGTTTTTGGCGCTGCCTTAGACTGCAGCTAACTGCCTAATTAGTACCCAGCCTGAACCGAAACAAGATTCCAAGCGACCTCAACGCCATGACATCAACTGCAGAAAACCTGGCTCATGCCCCAGCTGTTTTAACCACCAAGGATTTGTGCAAACAGTATCCGATGGGTGAGATCACGGTCCATGCTCTGAAGAATGTAGATTTTGAACTCCGAGAAAGCGAGATGACCGTACTCCTTGGAGCCTCTGGTAGCGGCAAGTCAACGTTGCTCAACATTGTTGGAGGTCTCGATGTGGCAACCAGCGGTTCTGTCATTTACCACGGGCGCAACCTATCAGACTTCAGCAATCGGGAACTGACCGAGTACAGACGATTTCACGTAGGTTTCGTTTTTCAGTTTTACAACCTGATATCCAGTCTCACCGCGAAAGAAAACGTTGCACTGGTAACCGACATAGCGTCGGACCCAATGCAACCGGAAGAAGCCCTGGAACTTGTCGGCCTTTCGGAACGAGTTGACCACTTCCCTTCTCAGCTGTCGGGCGGCGAACAACAGCGGGTCGCCATTGCCAGGGCAATAGCAAAACGTCCGAGTATCCTGCTGTGTGACGAACCAACAGGCGCACTTGATGCGGAAACGGGCAAGTTGGTGTTATCAGTCCTGGACCAGGTGAACTGTGAAACCAATACAACCACAGCGATTATTACTCACAACGCTTCCATTGGCGCGCTGGGTGATGTGGTAGTGCGCATGCGCAGCGGTGAGATTGCTGAACGCATCGAAAATGAATCACGCGCCAGCGTGGATGATATCGAGTGGTAGTGTTTTGTCTTCCTTAAATCGCAAATTACTAAGGGAACTGTGGAAACTTAAAGGCCAGGTAATCTCGATCGCCCTGGTGGTAGCGGTTGGGGTCATGTCAATCGTAACCATGCGCGGGAGTTTTGACTCCCTGCTGCTGGCTCAACAGCAATACTATCGGGAATCCCGCTTTGCCGATGTCTGGGTTTCACTGGTGCGCGCTCCTCAGGTGCTGCTACCTAGCCTGGAAGCAATCCCTGGAGTAGATACGGCAGACACACGGGTCACCTTCCTTGCCACCTTGGATCTAGATGACACTGGCGTGCCCTCCCATGGTCGCTTTGTCTCCATCCCCGACAACGGCAGACCAGCTCTCAATGATCTGCATATCCTGCGCGGTCGCTATATCAACGCCGGCGCCAATCATGAAGTGGTAATCAGCGAGAATTTCGCAGAAGCCCGCGGCTTTCAGCCAGGTGATGAAGTGCGTGCAATTATCAACGGCCGTGCACGCGAGCTGGAAATTGTTGGCATCGGTGTGACACCCGAATACATCTACGCCATTCCACCAGGCGGCCTGTATCCAGAGGATGAACGTTATGGCGTATTTTGGGCCAGTCGTGATGCACTGGGACCTGCCTTTGACATGGAAGGGGCATTCAATGAAGCGTTTGTCACTCTGACGCCAGATGCCAATGAACAAGCGGTTATCGAAAGCATAGATGATTTGTTAGAGCCTTATGGTGGACTCGGGGCCTACTCACGTGCCGACCAGCCTTCCAATCTCATTTTGGAAGCAGAAATCGATCAGAATCGAGTGACTGGAGCGGCTATCCCGATGATTTTCCTGGGCGTGGCCGTGTTTCTTCTCTACCTGGTTCTTGGCAGGTTGATCGCAACTCAACGCGGTGAAATCGCTGTTCTCAAAGCGTTTGGCTATACCGATTGGGAAGTGGGTACCCATTTTCTGATGTTCGCTGTAGTAGCGGTACTTGTCGGCGGCGTCTTAGGGTCTGCGGGCGGTTTGATTTTGGGGGACAGCTACATCGCCATGTATGCCCAGTATTTCAAGATACCCGATCTTGCCTATACCCCCTCCACCGGTCTCCTGGTCTTTGCGTTCTTCACCTGCGTCCTGGGCGCTTTTGCCGGCGCGATGGCAGCAGTGCGACGAGCGATTTTATTGCCTCCGGCAGAAGCCATGCGCCCAGAGGCCCCGGCCCGTTTCAAAGCGGGAGTAGTGGAAAAACTGGAAATAGGAAATCTGGTAGGTTCAGCCGGTCGCATGGTGCTGCGTAACTTCGAACGCAAACCAGTGCAGGGATTCTTCTCAGCCCTTGGTATCGGCATGGCAGTAGCAATTCTCACCATGGGTTTTTTCATGTTTGACAGCGTGCAGCACATGATGGATCTGCAGTTTCACCATGTGCAACGCGAAGACCTGGCTCTCACCTTCAGAGAACAACTCCCTGATTCCGTCCGCCATGAGCTATCGAATATAGAAGGTGTCACTCGAGTCGAGACTATACGGACTGTAGCTGCCCGATTGCGATCGGGGCACCTGGAAGATGAAATAGCCATCATGGGCCTGGACCCGGGCAGTCAGTTGCGACGCATCATCAATGCAGACGGCGCTGAGATACCTCTCCCCACTTCGGGGTTGGTGCTCAGTAAGATGCTGGCCGACCGCCTGCAAGTGGAACCCGGCGATGAACTCGTTGTCGAGTTCCTACAGGACGAAAGACTCACCACCACC
>JAKSCP010000275.1 GCA_022360535.1 Pseudomonadales bacterium
GTGTGGCGGTTTGCTGAGCTGAGAGCGGACCAGCAATCAGGAAAGTGCTTGCCGACAGTAACGCTGCACTTGCAGTACGGACAAATGGGTTTTGCAAGGTGAAAATTTTTCGTGTCATGGGTCAACCTCCTAACCGCATCCTGTGTCTAACTGCAAAAGGTAAAACTTAAGAGCCCGGAGTTTAACGCTATCTCAAACCATTGATAAAGGCAGGAGCTTTTCTGGAGTCATTGGCCCCAGAGGTGATGGAGATTTCGGGTATACTCCCGTCCTGCTCTGTTAAAAGATGATTGGAGGACAACATGTCATCGTCTTATAAAATCCTGGTTGCGACATCTTGCGCCCTGTTGGTAGCTTGCGGTTCAGAGGAGAGTGCACCGACTGCCTCTACCACCGCCCCTGAACCTGCTGCAGAAACAGTTTCCGCAGCATCAGAATCAGCCCCCGGAGTCGCAGCCGGGCCTGAACTCGGCACATTCGGCATCGATCTAAGCCACCAGGATCCTAGTGTGCGGCCTGGGGATGACTTCTTCCGCTACACCAATGGCAAGTGGCTGGATACTTTCGAACTTCCTGCCAGCCGCAGCAACTATGGCTCCTTTACTGTCCTCAGTGACCGCTCAGACCAGCGAGTCCGCACCATCATCAATGACCTTTCTTCCATGGAACCAGCGGCGGGATCAGTGGAGCAGAAAATCAGTGATTACTATCTCAGCTACATGGATGTGGAAACGCTGAATGAACTGGGCATTAGCCCTTTGCAGCAAGGTCTGTCGGCCCTGAATGAAATCGATACCCGGGAAGAACTCATTGCCGGATTCGGTCGCGCTCAGATCGACAACACAGCAAGTGTATTCGGCTTTTATGTCGGGGCTGATCGTTCCGACCCCGATCGCCACCAGCTCAATCTGTCCATCGGCGGCTTAGGCCTGCCAGACCGTGACTATTACCTGGAAGACACGGAAGAATTTTTATCGGTGAGAGAAGAGTATGTTGCCCACATCACACGCATACTCGATTTCGCCAACATCGAAGACAGTGCGGATAAAGCGCAGGCCATTCTGGCATTGGAGACTCAGGTTGCAGAGCATACCTGGCCACGCTCCCAGCGCCGCAACCGCGACCTGACCTACAATCCCATGAGCTACGAAGACTTCAAGGCTGAGTATCCTGGACTGGATTGGGACGGGTATTTTGCTGCTGCAGGTATTGCTGACCTGACAGATCTGAATGTCTTCTATCCTAGCGCCATGTCTCCCATTATTGATCTGGTCAATACACTGCCAGTCGATGATTGGCGCAGCTATATGACTTATCGGTTTATTGTCGACAGTGCCAACGTGCTATCGGAGGAACTGGATCAGGAAGCCTTTCACTTCTATTCCACTGTTTTAAATGGCGTCCCGGAACAACGTGAACGTTGGGAACGCGGCGTAATGCGCGTGGGTTCTCTGGCTGGCTTAGGTGAAGCCCTGGGACAAGTTTATGTAGAACGTCATTTCCCTGAGTCTGCCAAGCAACAGATGGAAGAGTTGGTTGAGAATCTTCGCGCGGCTCTGCGTCAGAGCATTGAACAAAATGATTGGATGGGAGAAGCAACCAAAGCGGAAGCCTACCGCAAACTGGAGTCTTTCCGCCCCAAGATTGCCTATCCCGACAAGTGGAAAGATTTTTCGTCATTGGAAATGCGTCGTGAAGATCTCTTTGGCAACGTACAACGCCTTAGAGAATTTAATTATGCTGACGAAGTCAGCCGCTTAGGCGAACCCACAGACCGGGACGAGTGGGGAATGACACCACAAACTGTTAATGCCTATTACAATTCTTCATTTAATGAGATTGTTTTTCCTGCCGGCATCTTGCAACCACCCTCTTCGATCCAGCCGCTGATTTGGCTGTGAACTACGGCGGTATCGGTGCGGTTATCGGTCACGAGATGGGCCATGGCTTCGACGACCAGGGGTCCAAGTCGGACTGGGCGGGTGTGCAACGTAACTGGTGGACCGACGAGGACCGAGCCAGTTTCGAAGAGCAGGCTAGCGCCCTGGCCGAACAATACGGACGCTTTCAACCGGTACCGGGTTACTTCATCGATGGTCGCTTCACTCTTGGTGAGAACATCGGTGATGTCGGCGGTCTGTCCTTAGCCTATCGCGCTTATAAGATGGCACTGAATGGCGAAGAGGCGCCGATTATTGATGGCCTCACAGGTGATCAACGCTTCTTCCTGGCCTGGGCTCAGGTGTGGCAAAGAAAGTACCGACAGGACGCCCTGATTCAACGTTTGACTACGGATCCCCATTCTCCATCAGAGTTTCGCGTGAATGGTGTAGTGCGCAATTTCGATGAATGGTATGACGCCTTTGATGTACAGGCCGAAGATGAATTGTATCTGCCACCGGAGCAGCGTATTCGCATCTGGTAACACCGCTACGTGCAAGTGCCGATTGGATTCGGCACTTGCACCTTACCTGACAAGAGTGAATTCCAATGAAAAATAAGCTCTTTCTTCTTTATATAAGTGTTTTTTCCACACTGCTCCTTACACCCGTTCTAGGGCAGGAGTCATATGACATCCTGATCCAAGGTGGGCGCGTCGTCGATGGTACTGGAACACCCTGGTATAACGCCGACGTGGCCGTTAACGGCGATCGGATTGTTGCTATTGGTGACCTTGCTACTGCCAGTGCAGAGACAGTGATTGATGCCACTGGCCTCATCGTTGCGCCCGGTTTTATCGATCCTCATACCCATGCGCTACGCGGCATCTTTGATGTGCCCAATGCCGAGAGCGCACTCCTGCAAGGAGTAACAACGCTGACCGAAGGCAATGATGGATCATCCCCTTTCCCCATCGATGAACACTATCGATCCATCCAGCTACGACAGATCAGCCCAAATTGGGCGGTGTTTGTAGGTCAAGGCACCATTCGCAATTCAGTGATCGGCCCAGAGGACCGCGAAGCGACACCCGCTGAAATGGAACAGATGAAACAGATGGTGCGAGAAGCCATGGAGCAAGGAGCCTTAGGTATTTCCACTGGCTTGTTTTATGTGCCTGGCAGTTTTACTTCGACAGAAGAAGTCATCGAACTCACCAAAGTCGCTGCCGAATACGGCGGCATCTATATCTCACATATGAGGAACGAGGCTTTTGCCTTACTCGATTCTGTCAATGAAACCATTCGCATTGGAGAGGAAGCCAACATACCGGTGCAGATGACCCATCACAAAGTGATTGGGGTTCAAAACTGGGGAGCGTCCGTTGACAGTCTGAGGCTGGTGGACGAAGCAAGAGCCCGGGGTGTAGATATCACAATCGATCAATATCCCTACACGGCTTCGCAAACCAGCATTAATGCACTGATTCCCCAATGGGCGCAGGAAGGTGGGCGAGAGCAGTTACTCTCCAGAATCATGAGTCAGGAAACACGTCCCACGATCAAGAACGAAGTCGTTAACCTGATTCTCTATGATCGCGGCGGTGGCGACCCCAAGAATGTATTCATTTCCCGCAACAGCTGGGATCCGGAAATGGCAGGCAAAAATCTGGCTGAACTCACTGAAGAAGCAGAATTAGAGCCTACTCCCGAAAATGCGGCTGATGTGGTGTTCGACATCATTCGCGGCGGCGGCGCGACCGCTGTTTATCATGCCATTGGTCCGGAAGATGTAGACCGTATCATGCAGCATCCTGCCACTGCCATTGGATCAGATGGTCCCGTTGGTATTTTTGGTGAGGGCGCGCCGCATCCACGCCAGTATGGGACATTCGCCAGAGTGCTGGGTCACTTCGTGCGGGAACGGGGCATCATTACGCTAGAAGAAGCAGTTAAAAAGATGAGTAGTCAAACTGCACGTCGTTTGAATATTCATGATCGTGGCTTGATCACTAATGGCTACTTCGCAGACATCGCTGTCTTCGATGCGGATGAAATTATCGATAAAGCGACTTTTGAAGATCCCCATCAGTACGCTGTAGGAATGAAGTATGTGCTGGTAAACGGTGAGATCGTGGTTGAAGAAGGTCAACACACCGGTCGTCGTCCAGGACGCATTCTGCATGGCCCGGGTTATACAGGAAACTAGTCCAAGGCGGGCGGTAGTCCTTTAGACACATCTGCCTGCTGACTGCCGCCGTTTAAACTTACTCAATTTTGCTCTGATACCTCATCTGTTCTGGGTTGGGCATTCTCGCCAATCCCTGCTTATTTTCACCTTCCCATTTTTCAGCGCAACACCACTCCTTCAGTTAACTTGCTGAAAATTATAGAAAAAATTATTGGCACGCTCTTCGCAGGCCATATCACAGGCACTATAATGCGCTAAATTTTTAGCGGATTGAAACTATTTTTTTGTTAGCGCGTCTGTTCATTGTAGGCGCCAATAATAAGAACCGGTTTAACCATGCTTTTTAATACCCCGCTTTTCTTCCTGTTCTTCAGTTGCTTCTTCTTTCTGTACAGCTTCGTGTTTCTGAAGCGGTACCCACGGCTGCTGTTAATTCTTGTTGGCAGTCTTATTTTTTATGCGGGGTGGAATTTCCGCTTTATTCCCTTATTGGTATTCAGCGGCATCGTAGATTACTTCGTTGCCAACGGTATACAGAATGAATCTGACAGCAAACGGCGCAAACTCTACTTAACAATTTCTATCGCAACCAATCTCGGCATTCTGGCCATTTTCAAGTACACCGATTTTGCCATGCAGTCGGTCGTGGACCTGATGGGTCTGTTTGGCTACGAGGCGAGTTGGACGATGCTGAATTTTGTGCTCCCGGTTGGCATCTCTTTCTATACGTTTCAGAGCATGAGTTACACCATCGATGTCTATCGTGGAGAGATGCAGGCGCGCAAGGGACTGCTGACTTTCATTTCAGCGCTCGCTTTCTTTCCACAACTCGTTGCCGGCCCAATCCTGCGTGCACGCTACATTTTGCCGCAATTGGAAATCATGCCTTCACCGACCTGGTCAGGGGCGAAGCATGGTGCGCTGTTGTTCACTGTGGGTCTATTCAAGAAAACTGTAGCAGACCTGCTGGCCACCAACGTGGACTATGCCTTCGATGGTGCAGGGGTCAGCATGATCGAAGCCTGGACCGGTGTCCTGGCGTTTGCCGCCCAAATTTACGGTGACTTCTCTGGCTATACCGATATGGCAATTGGCGCCGGGATGATTCTTGGATTTAAAATTCCATTAAACTTTCGCCTGCCTTATTTCGCCAGCTCGCCCGCTGATTTCTGGCGGCGTTGGCATATCTCTCTTTCCAGTTGGTTGCGTGACTACCTTTACATCTCTCTTGGTGGTAATCGAAACCATCGCTATCGCAATATAATGATCACCATGCTGCTGGGTGGGCTCTGGCACGGTGCTGCCTGGACCTTTGTTGTCTGGGGCTTCTTCCATGGTCTGATCATTATTGCAACGCACTATCTTGGCTCGATTAAATCGCTGCAATGGATAGGCGAGAGTCAGGCCATCGTTATTCGTTTATTGAAATGGGCAGTGACTTTCTATCTGGTGTTGATCGGCTGGGTGTTTTTCCGCGCTCAGGAGTTCAGCGATGCCACCAGTGTGCTACTCAATATGCATGGCATGGCAAGTGTCGAAGCAGCGGCCAGTGCCTTACTCGCATTCTGGTTAACGGTGGTTGCCCTGGCCTTTATGCATCTTATTGATTGGGTAGTGATTCGATTCTCCAACGGCATAGAGAATCGAATCTGGTTATTCTGGCCACTCATTTTTATTTTCCAGTTCATCTGCTTCATGTTCGGAGTACCGAGTAATGCCTTCATCTATTTCCAGTTCTGAGTTCGAGAATCAATACCAAACCCTCGACTCCAATAGTGAGTTGAAGGTCCGATTCAAGACATTGCTGGGTGGGCTTTTTATGTTCGCCCTGGTAGTTGGCTTGTTCAAATTCATTGGCAGCAACATTTCGATGAATGCGCGAGTGTTAGAAATGATGGAATACGTGCCGACATTGGCTGCAGAAAATCCGCAAAGTAAGAAAGTGATGGTGTTCGGTACGTCGATGGTGCAGGCAGGTTTCGAGCCAGATCAGTTTGATGCCTACTTTGAATCAAGAGGACAGGATGTTGTTTCGTACAACTATGGAGTAGGTAATCTCAACCCTGAGTTTCAGCAGTACGTCACGGCCCATATTCGCCGTGAACTGGAAGCCTCCGGCGAAATGCTCGATCTGGCCTTGCTGGAATTCAATCCCTTTCAAACCACCAAAGCACGGGATGTACTCGGCGCCATCACCCGCGATCAAAATGAGGCAGTGCTATTGCCGCTGGATCAACTTTGGGAGATTACCCTGGAGGACCCTGATCGCGGCTTCAGGCTTCTGAACATTCGCTACTTCCGGGAGGGCATTTCCGCAGAGCTGCTTTCATCCATCTTTACACTCAATGGACCTATTGATTTCGATGACCCCGAAGCTGAATTCGAAGCAGCTCGCGAACACCGCAACGAAATGCGAAATGCTTTTCGCGACACGCTGCCAGAAGGCAGCAACCCCTTCGCGGGCAATTGGAGTATTGAGAGACGGGGCGGCCGTCTCGACAAATCGCAGCTCTCCGAGGAAAGTCTCGACGCGCTCTATGACTACGCCGAAAGCTTTTTGCATCCAGCCTTGATGGAACCTGATCTGCAACGGCGCATCAACCAGGGAGACATACTAGGTTTGGATTTCGAAGAAAGATTAGTGCAAGCGTTTATCAATATGGTGAACGATCTCAATGCAGTATCCGAGCACATGGAAGTGTTGCTGCTGCCACGCAACACCGATTGGGTTGTCTACACACCGGAAGTGCAGGCAAAGCTGGATGCCTTGATGGAGCGAGTAACACAGGAAACTGGTGTTCCAGTTCGAGATATGCAGGACCATTCGCAAATTACTCCAGAGATGTTTGTGGATACTACTCACCTTTCTTTCGCTTTAGGTATTGATACCTACACAAGAGTTCTCGCCGAGACTTACTCGGACATACTTGGTGAGTGAGCCTTACAAAATTTAGTAGGCCATGGAATAGGCTTCACGCCTTGGATCGGCCGCAGCCGTAAGCACACCGGTGTCGGGATTGTGATGGATCATCTGTGCCCCGCCGAAGGTCGCCGTCCATCCCTGGATCAAATCGATGGCATGTCCGCGATTTTCTAGTCCAACTAGCGCATCCTCTGCAACGCGATCTTCGATAGCGAGATTCACTCCACCTAAAGACCGAAAGCGTGGTGCTTCGATAGCTTGTTGTGGCGTCATGCCAAAGATCAGCATGTTATGAGTGATTTGCAGGATCGTCTGAGTCTGGCTGTCCCCTCCAGGTGTTCCCAAAGTAAACGCGAACTCGCCATCTGGATACAGGGCCATTACCGGAGACAGGGTATGGTAGGGTCGCTTGCCTGGAGCAATCTGGTTTGGATGCCCGGTCTCGAGAGTGAACAGCGCACCGCGATTA
>JAKSCP010000348.1 GCA_022360535.1 Pseudomonadales bacterium
AAGGTCTCGGCGACATTGGGGCCCGGGAGTCGCTCTCAGGCGGCTGCATCAGTGAAGTTAGCCGCTTGCAGCTTTCCGCCGGCTCAACAGCTATCCTCAAGCAGCACCCGCTACCGCCCTCGAATATGTTCGCTGCCGAAGCAGCGGGCCTGAATGCACTGCGGGACCGCCAGGCCCTGCGCGTTCCACAGGTGTTATTTTGCTCTGAACACTGCATCCTGTTGGAAGACCTGGGGCAGGGCAACAAGCCCAGTGATTTCTGGAATCGGCTCGGCACCGGTCTGGCTGCACTGCACGCCCAAACAGATACTGAATTTGGCTTTTCTCTGGATAACTACTGCGGCGCAACGCCACAAAGCAATACCCGCACCAAGGATGGCTATCAGTTTTTCGCCGAACAACGCTTATTGGCCCTTGGCACACAAGCGCGAAATCGCGGAGCCTTAAGCAATAGAGAATTTAGCCAGCTCGAAACCCTGGCTAATAATCTGCAACGCTGGATACCGCCGTTGCCGCCAGCCCTGATTCATGGCGATCTGTGGTCTGGCAATGTGCATTGCACTAAAGAAGGAGACCCGGCACTTATAGATCCAGCGACACACTGGGGTTGGGCTGAAGCGGAACTGGCGATGACGGATCTGTTTGGCGGTTTTCCACCAGCGTTTTACGCGAGTTATAGTGAAGTTTCCAATCTGGACAGAGAATGGCGGGAACGGGTTCCACTTTACAATCTATACCACCTGCTAAATCACCTGTTGTTGTTCGGTGGCAGCTATCATCAATCGGTAAGAGTCATACTCGATCGATTTGCCGCTTGAGCCTAGGTTGCTGTGCGCCTCAGTACATTCAACGGGCTAATGCGAACCACACCACGGGTTGAGGCAACACCCAGTCCACCGATAATGATCATGCCAAGCAGAGGGCCTAGCGGCCACACCCAATAGTGGAAAGAGAAATCCTGTTCGAAAATTTCTTCCTGCAGGTAATAGAGACTGGCTTCAGCTCCGATAGTCGCGATTATCCCTGCCACCAGACCAATGAAAGCAAACTCAATCATCAAACTCGACAGGATAAGCTTCTGCCCCGCTCCCAGAGTACGGAGAATGGCATTCTCATGAAAGCGTTCATCCAGTGTGGCGTTTACACAGGACAACAGCACCAACCCACCACACACCAGCACCAACACTGAAATTAATTCGATGGCAGAAGTTACCTGAGAAATAATAGTTTGAATCTGTTCGATCAGCGCGTCTATCTCGATCACAACCATTGTTGGGAAAGAACGAATAAGATCATTGAGTAGAATCTTTTGCTCACGCTCCATCAGCGCAGTGGAAAGATAAGTTCCTGCCAGATGATCGATAGTGCCGGGAGAGAAGATGATGAAAAAGTTCGGTTGCATATTGTCCCAGCGCACACTGCGAAAACTGCTGACTTCGGCAAAGATCGTTTCCTGATTGATTTCGAATTCGAGCCGATCGCCCAACTCAAGATCCAGCCAATCCGCATACTCCTGCTCGATAGAAACATAACCTGGGCCTGTTTCGGCGTTCCACCACTCTCCTGTAGTGACCAGATTGTCCGGTGGCAGGTCATCGGCCCAGGTAACTTGACGCCGACTTAATCGACCGCGCACGCGCGTACCCTGTTCTGCTGCATCAGCACTTTGTTGTCCGTCCGGGGTCAAAACCTGTGCTGCTTCTGCATCTATCTCCACATCATTGAGGCTGGCGTTCTCGGTCAGCGTGCCACCTTCTTCGTCGTCACCCATATCCCCGGTTTGGCTGGGAAGGTCGCCATTGATGCGAGTCACCCTGGCGCTGATCAGTGGATAGAAGGTGTTCGCCACGATGCTGTTCGCAGCGAAGAAATCCTCGATACCAGGAATCTGATCACCGGTGATGTTCATCATAAAATGATTAGGGGTGTTTTGCGGAAGTTGCGCCTGCCACTCATCAATCAAATCTGTGCGCAAGAGCGTCAGAATTAACAGCGACATGATGGTGACTGAAAACACCATGACCTGCAGCACGTTCTGGCTGCGCCGGCGCCGTGCCGCCGTCATGGCCAGTTTCCAGGCATTGCCAGCCTTCATTCCCACAGAGCCACTGGATTGCAGAAACAGATATGAAACCACGGAAAGAAAAACCGCAATCGCAGTCACTGAACTTACCAGCACGCTGGTAAGTACAAAATCCTGGCTGTACCAGTAAATCAGAAAAATGGTGCCAAGAATGCCGAAACCATAAGGCACCCGATCACTGAAGCGCTGCTGACTGATATCCTTTCTCAGCACACGCAGTGGCGGAGTTTCCCGTAGAGCCAGTAACGGCGGCAAAGCAAAAGCCAACAAACAGATCAAAGCGGTCAATGCGCCAATAACATAGGGCTGCAAACTGGGAGGTGGCAAGGTAACCAACAACAGAGACTGCAATAACTGCAGGATACCCTGATGCACTAACCAGCCAAGTACACAGCCAACCGCGATGGCGGCAAATGCCAACATGATTTGAATGGCCACATAGATGAACGTGATTTGAGCGGAAGTGCAGCCGAGAGTCTTCAGAATCGCCACGTAGTCGTAGTGCCGCTCGCTATACCGTTTGGCAGTGAGCGCGATGGCTACTCCAGCCAGGATCACTGCGAACAAAGAGCCCAGCAGCAGGAAACTTTCGGCGCGGTCCAGTGCATCGCTGACCTCCTGACTCTCATCGCGCACATCACGAATGAAGAACCGTCCTCGCCATTCTTCACGAGATCGAAACCACTCTTCGAAATCATCCAGATTGGAAAGGTTGTCATCAGCAAATAAATAACGCCAGCTGACGCGACTGCCCAGTTGCACTACATTGGTCGCCTCGACGTCATCCATGTGGAGCATCAAACGCGGACCAGCGTTGTCCAACATGCTGCCACCCGCACGATCCGGTTCTGTAATAATTATTTTGCTGACCGTCAGTTCGGACTCACCAACAAATACCGAGTCTCCCACTTCGATGTCCAGGGCCGGTAAGGCTCTCGATTCCAACCAGGCCTCTCCTGCCGGAGGGCCGCTGGTAATGGGCGTACCACGAGTGAAAGCCTGATCGGCGATGATGACTTCACCGCGCAACGGATAAGCATCACTCACCGCTTTCGCGGCAACCAGCAGATTGCCGGAATCGGAAAACGCCATTGAAGTAAACGATAGGGTGGTCGCAGTACGCAGACCCCGGGACTGACCTTCGGTCAGCACTTCTTCAGGCAAGCTGCCTCTGCCGCTGACAATGCGATCGGCTGCCAACATGTTCGCCGACTCCAGTAACAGAGCTTTTTCCAGGCGATCAGTGAATAGCGCGATACCAGTGACAGACGTTACCGCCAACACCAGAGCAATAAAAAGCAAGCGTAACTCACCACCCTGCCAGTCTCGCCACAGGAGTCTTAAAGCCAACGGCAATAGATTGCGCGCAGGTTTTTCATCTCGTAACTCCACCCCTTGAGACTCAGCCACTGCTTACCTCTCGTACCTCACTTACCTTACTTACCTTAGCTTCTACAGGCTGAGAATCTTCGGCGATTTCTCCGGCAACAAGCTTGATAATACGATCACAACGTTGCGCTAACCGTTCATCATGAGTGACCAACACTAACGTGGTCGAATACTCACGGTTGAGATCAAACAGTAGATCGATAACCTTGGCCCCGGTAGCAGTATCCAGATTTCCTGTTGGTTCATCCGCGAAAAGGATGCGAGCTTCTGTAGCGAAAGCACGGGCAATGGCCACTCGTTGCTGTTCACCACCGGAAAGTTGGTTGGGATAGTGATGCCAACGCTCGTCCAAGCCGACCCTATCCAATAGCTGCATGGCTTTCTCTCTGGCCTCAGGATCGCCCTTGAGTTCAATGGGCAACATGACATTTTCCAGCGCGGTAAGACTTGGCAATAATTGAAAAGACTGAAAGACGAAGCCAACCAGTTGACCACGGAGAATTGCTCGCTGCTCCTCATCCAGGTCCGAAAGACTGCGACCAGCCAGGATGACCTCACCCGATGTCGCACCATCGAGACCAGCCATTAAACCCAGCAATGTCGATTTGCCAGATCCCGAGGCACCAACAATAGCCACTACATCGCCCTCCCCAATTGAGAGAGTTATGCCCTTCAATATGGTGAGCAGGCCTTCGCTGGTGTCGACGCTTTTGACCAGGTTGGTGGTTTCGATCATGTAGGGCGCTCCTTGCGATGAATGGCACCGATTATAGACGAAATACGGTGCAACACAGCGTACCGGCAGGTCCATGTGTCTGTTATAGTCGTTATTACGATTTGTTCAGCTACCCGGTTTAATTCACAGTCTTACTTTACTGACCGTCTTCTCCATGAAATCCCTTCCTTATCGAATTCTCGGCCTGTTGCTGGTAGTTGCGCTGAGTCCTCTCTATGCACAGGAAGATCGCTACACACTGCTGGTCTACGGCGACAGTCTCAGTGCCGCCTACGGTATCGAGGAGTCTGAGGGCTGGGTAGCTCTGCTGGAAAACAGACTGGCGGAAAAGCAGTATCCTTATCGCGTGGTGAATGCCAGTGTGAGTGGAGAAACCAGCACCGGCGGTTTGGCGCGATTGCCTGCCGCGCTGGAAAACTACCAACCTGATCTGGTGTTGTTGGAGCTGGGAGGTAATGACGGACTGCGAGGACTACCTTTGGAAAGTCTGCGCCAGAACTTGATAGCGATGATCGAATTGAGCAGAGAAGCTGGCGCGCAGGTATTGCTAGCTGGCATCCAGATTCCACCTAACTATGGTCCCCGCTACACGATCCCCTTCTTTCAACTGTTTGGCGAGATCGCACAAGAAAAAACTCTACCACTGGTTCCCTTTCTGATCGATGGCATTCCACAGCAACCCGATCTCATGCAAAACGATGGTATACATCCCAAAGCCGAGGCGCAGTGGATGATCGTCGAAAACGTTTGGCCCTTCCTGGAACCAATGCTCCAACACAAATGAAAAACTACTTGAGAGAAAATAGAGAGAAACTAGATACCAGAAATGGTATTGCGCTGAGGAGCGCCTAGGCGATTGACAACTGAATGTTGTCCAGACCGTCTACTTCAAAGCCTTTATCGCTATACCAGCGACGGAGAATCTCTAAATCACCTTTGGCTTCACCATAGAGTGTGGTGACTCGCTGGTCTTTACAGAATCGAATGACTTCGTCCAACAAGGCAGAGCCGATGCCTTGATTGCGATAATTCTGCTTCACTTCGATTTGTTTAAGGCAGTAACTGACACCTGGCGCCTGTAACGATTCAGCGAACAGCTCACCATCATTCGCACTGGCTGTGCTCTGAAATTTATTTGCAGTACGCGTGCTGAGTTGAGCGAAAGCAACGACATTAGGACCATGATAAGCACCAAAGAACAACTGTGGTGCCAGACCTTTGGGCCTGGTTAATTGTACTTGTGGCATATCACACTGCAGACTGGTCATCACTTTTATTCCTGGCGAAGCAGTAATTTCTGCTAACCGCCGACTACCTGTTTTTGTCGCCCAAAGCTGGGCGGATAGTGATTTTAGGGTGAGTGCAGAGTAAAAATCGTGACAGGGGTCACACTTTAAGTCGTGACGTTTCGGTTGCGGTGTCACGTTTCGGCAGGATCGGCCTCAATCGCGCTATTTGCCGTTTCCCGCAGACGGTACAACATGACCGCCGAGGCCAGGTTGCAGGACGCAATGATCAGCAGCGCCAGATCGTAGTTGCCGGCAAAATCATAGTAGTAAGCAACCAATACCGGGCCTACCGCCGACATACCAAAAGTAAAAGGCATGGCCGTTGATCGCACCGAACCCAGATAGCGGCGCCCAAAGAAAGAGGCCCAGATCACTTCCTGCAGCGGTAGCAAGCCTCCCCAGCCCAGCCCCATGAGTAAGAATGATCCATAGACCAGCAAGTCAATCTGCTGGGACACACTGAATACAATCAGCACCACCGCGCTGCCTGTGACTGCCGCGCCCATGGCCGCCAGTTTTCGTGGACTGTACCGATCGATCAACACACCCCACAAAGGCTTACTGAGAAAGGCTGGAATAGATGCCAGGGAAATCATTGAAGAAGCAACGAGTCGGGAATAATCCGCATCAGTCATTAAAGGAATCGTTTGGGTCAGCATCACTGTAATGGATATCTGAAACAGCCCAAACGCCAATACCAGGAAGTAAAAACTGCTGGTGCGCATGGCCTGGGCCCGGGTCATTGAGCGCTCAAAGTCCTGTCTGGCTGCCTCTCCCATGCCTGCCGAAACATCTTCTTCCGAATGGCCGTCCGGATGCATGCCGTAGTCTTCAGGCCGACGACGAACTAACAAAGCAGCGGGCAAAGTGATCAGGAAAGCACTGATTCCCAACAATCGCCAGGATTCCCGCCAGCCAAAAACATCCACCATATAAGTAGCAATCGGCGGCAACAGGATACCCGCCAGGGATATACCCATGCCGGCCAGAGCAACTGCCCTGCCTCGGCGCTCCACAAACCATTTACCGAGCGTAACGTTGACCACCAGGTTGCCGATCATAGCCGCACCTACGGTGAGCATGAGCCCATTAACGACCAGCCATTCGGTCAGGGTTTCGATACTGCCCAGGTAGTACAGTGAGCAAGACAATAGCACTGCCCCGCCCGCAATAAAGGGCCTGCCGCCATAGCGATCAATGGAAGACCCGATTACAAAGCCCGTGGTTGCAAAGACAATTTGCCCGATTGAGCGCGAGGCAGTGAATTCTGCTCGATTCCAGCCGAACTCCTCGGTCATTGGAATAAGAAATGAGCCGACGACATAGTTCGCCATACCAACAGCGACAAATTGCGTAATGAATCCGGCTATGACAATCCAATAGCCATAATAGAGCGAACGCATCGAATTGATCGTTAGAAATAATAATGCGGGACGCGAAATTTTAGTTCATCGCAGCGCGATAGTATACCCGCAGCATATAGAGGCCCCAGACTAATGCTATTAATAAGACACCTGACCCTATAAAGTCTACAGCCGCTGCAATTCTGGTATCTTGCTCCAATAGACCCATTTGCCGCAGCAAATAAGCCCAGTCGTGCCTGCCTGGAGTATCTGCACCGGTACCGCCTCCGAGTAGAGGCAATCTCAATGCACGGGCATCGGCGATGTACGGCGCCACATCCATCAAAGACTGTCCAGCCCACCACAGACAGACTGAAGCAGCGAAAGCGTCTTTGTTCACCCAAAGAAATGCAACAACGAAAATCAACGGCAGCAATACCTGAAAAAGACTGCCTCCAAGGAACATCATGAAGCGCCCGAATGGCATGAACAGGATATGCCCCGCCTCATGAAAAATCAGATCCACGTTGTGGAAAAACGAGCGCATGATTTCCGCCGACTGCCAGTCCATTGCAATGAAATGCCAGCCCCAAATGGCCAGGCCAATCCAGATCACGCCATAACCTGCAACCTCCAGGGGAGTAACATTGGGTTTGGCTGGAAACAGTAATTCACTTAATACAGTGACGGCAGCAGAGGGGGCGGCGGTACTGGAGGTAACCGTTACTTCATCGGAGGCTGCGATGCTTTTTAGCCATTTACTGTAAACAAGACCGCAGGCGGGACATGCGGCCATGCCTTTTTCGGCTTTGTTATGGGTATAACCACATTTGGGACAGGTCGCGTACATCACTGACACCGCACTAGTCGTGAAGTGCTTAGTGTATTGGGTTTCTAAAAAAAGAACAGAATGGATTAAGGTAGCTGCAATGAGCCCGAGCGGGAACTACCAACATCCAGCGGTCGACTAAACTGGGCTGCATTGCGTTGCTGTCTTTCCAGTACGGGACTACGGTGGGAAAAGTTGTTTGCTGGCACCAAGGCGCGGATGGTTCCAGTATTCCTGCGATCAGTTCGTTGCGGCGTATTTGGCACCTGCTGACTAAAGCCACCTAAGGAACGCCTGCCAACACCACCGGGGAGGCGACGCAAGGCCGGTGGGGTATAGTAGTATTGTGGTGCTGGCTCGACATAGTTGGTGTAGAAGAATTCGCTATTCAAGCCACTGAAGAGATTGCTAATCACGCCAACCTGGTTGTAGACATACCGATCGTGCTCACGATTGGAACGCAAGAAAGCTTCCTCGAGTTCTCGATAACGCCTTACCACGTTTTGAAAACGTGACCGTTGATACGAAAGACTGCGATTACGACTGATGGCATTAACCAATTGGGCTGCTTCTTTGCTTAAACGGTCCGCTGAGAAACGAACAGAACTGTAGCCGCGAACACTTCGTAAATCACGTGCCAGCTCGGCGCTGACTCGATTCAGCTCTGCAGCCAAATGGGACACATCGAAGTTAGTCGCTTGAGCAACGGGAGTAAACAATAGCAGCGCCACAAGGACCAGGGGATTTGCTGTACGAACGTCAGACATGGAATCTCCTCACTTAACTGCCAGTGTATCAGGGAATCTCGCCCTGGACTAAGCCCAGTGTAGCCAAACACTCTGAACCACAACTGAATAAACCCATGATCATCAAGGGTTTAGGGCACCTAAAGAGCTTTCAATAGTAGTGAGAAAAGCCCTCTTCGCCCGCCACTATGGCCAGATATTCCTTTATGACAGCCTCCATCCCATGAATCATGCATTCCACTACCAAGGCATGCCCAATGGACACTTCTTTGATATTGGGAATCTGCAAGAACCGGCGTAAGTTTTTCAAATCCAGATCATGACCCGCATTCACTCCAATCCCTGCTTCCTCTGCAGCGACCGCAGTCGCCGCATAGGATTCGAATATCGGATGCTCAGCTTCGAGACCAAAATGACTGGCGTATTCTTCTGTGTACAACTCGATGCGATCTGCTCCAACCGCCTTCACCGCTGGCACATACTCAGGCTTTGGATCTAAAAAAAGACTGCTGCGGATGCCCGCCTCTCGCAAAGTCTTTGTAACCGATTGCAATTGATCCTGGTGAGCTTCCACATCCCAGCCATGATCCGATGTCAGCTGACCTGGCTCGTCGGGAACCAGGGTGCACTGGGCGGGTCGGGCATCACAAACCAACTGCAAAAACTCATCGCTTGGATAGCCTTCGATATTGAATTCAACATCAGGATAGAGACTCAGAAATTCAGCAAGGTCCTGCACATCCTGGCGAGTAATGTGGCGCTCATCTGGCCGCGGGTGCACAGTTATACCCTTCACCCCCAGATTCAGGAAACGCTGCCCAAAATTCACTACATTAGGAAAATCACGGCCGCGAGAGTTTCTCAACAGGGCTATCTTGTTTACGTTTACACTCAATACCGTCATGTGCATTCTCTCTTCATTGTTCGGAAATTCGTGATCGCTATCGCGCCAGAAAATCGGCGACGACTTTTTGCAAGGCCTGTGGCTTCTCCGCGTGCACCCAATGACCGGCTCCCATGATGATCTTCACTTCGGCCGCTGGAAACTGTTCAAGAATCTCTGTTTCGTGTTCAGCCTGAATGTAGTTGGACAGCGCTCCCTTTACAAACAAAGTTGGCCCGGTATAGGGCGAACCCATTTCAGGTTTTTCTCTGAGCTTGTCGTAATTGGCCTCAATGGCATCGAGATTAAGCCGCCACTGGTATCCACCATCATCGCTTCGCGTCAGATTAGTGAGCACAAATTGGCGGGTACTGCTGTCCTCTATATAGCCTGCAAGCTGGGTTTCAGCCTCGCGCCTCGAATCCAGATTTGTCAGATCGAGAGCACGCATGCCAGCAATAACCCGCAGGTGCCCATCGGCTTTGCTGGCATAGGCCACCGGCGCAATATCTACCACCAGCAGTCGCGAAACCAATTCAGGCGAATTCAGCGCCAGTTGCATGGCCACTTTACCACCCATGGAATGGCCCAAGATGACACAGCCGGTCAATTGTTTCTGTTCGATGAATGATTTCACGTCCGCCGCCATGAGCGGATAGTCCAAAGCGGCACTGTGTGGCGAATCACCATGGTTTCTCAAATCCAGACCGTAGACAGCATGAGTTTCGGCAAACTGCTTGTTATGCCAACCCCAGTTGGATTGACTGCCAAATAACCCGTGCAAGACCAGTAACGGAGGCCCCGCATCGGAATACTGCTTGTAGGCCAGATTCAGACTTGCCGAGTCAGTCAAGAGACTTCAAGACCTCTAGCACGTCATCGTGATGACTCTTGGTTTTTACCTTATCCATAATGTGGACCAGCTTTCCCTGCTTATTGATGATGAAGGTGGTGCGCAAGATGCCCATGAACTCTCTACCCATGAACTTCTTCAACCCCCAGACACCATACTTGTCAGCAACCGCGTGATCCTCATCAGAAAGCAAGGTGAAATTGAGCGACTCCTTGTCTTCGAATTTTTTCAAGCGGGATACGGGATCCGGGCTTATTCCAAGCGCCACCGAATGCTGTCTTCCCAGGGCTCGCTTACTGTCGCGGAGCCCACAGGCCTGTACCGTGCAGCCAGGAGTCATGGCTTTGGGATAGAAGTACAGAACCACATTCTTCTCGCCCTTAAAATCCTTGAGACTGACCTTGTTTCCAGATTGATCAAGCAAACTAAATGCCGGAGCCATATTGCCAATCTTGGGTAGTGCCATACTATTTCTTACCTCCATCTAAACAGTAAATGCCGATAACCTAGTGGATTGTTTTCAGTTATCGCTATTCAAGAAAAACCTCATGTTACCATCTCGCCCATGAATTCTTCGCCCAGATCAATCGTTGTATTAACCGGCGCAGGAATCTCTGCGGAATCGGGCATTGAGACTTTTCGAGCGGTCGACGGATTGTGGGCGAACCATGATGTCAATGATGTGGCAACACCTGAAGGGTTTGAACGCAATCCTCAGCTGGTTTATCAGTTCTACAATCAGCGTCGACAACAACTACTCGCTGAAGACATCAGACCCAATGCGGCACATACTGCACTTGCTAAATTCGAGCACGATTTTCCGGGTGAATTTTTACTCGTCACCCAAAATATCGACAATTTGCACGAACGCGCGGGTAGTCAAAACCTTCTGCATATGCACGGCGAACTGCTGAAAATGCGTTGCCTCAACTCTCGAATGGTATTTGAGACCAGAGAGAATTTTGACTTTGATACCGAGTGCCAGTGCTGCCGTTCGCCGGGCAATCTTCGCCCCCATGTGGTTTGGTTTGGCGAAATGCCGTTCTTCATGAATCAGATCAACATGGCACTGGAAGCCTGCGATCTGTTTATCGCGATTGGCACTTCAGGCAATGTCTACCCCGCATCCGGTTTCTATCAAACCGCCAAGATCCGCAAAGCCCGGACGGTCGAGCTGAATCTCGACCAGACTGGCTCTTCATTCGATACTCATGTTTATGGCCCTGCCACGGAGGTTGTTCCAGAATTTTTCGGCGACCTCCTCGACCAGTAATACCCAGCTCTCCGTTTAGTAATAAAACTGCACACCGATACCTTCACCATACTCAGTGTCCGTGTGCACAGTAATAGCAAAACGATTGTTTAGTCGGTAGTTGAATCCATAACGGTGTTCATCATCTGTGTTCCAACGCCAATCGAATGCCCAACGCCGGGTAAGTTGAATCTCCGATTCCAGTTCCACTCGAAAATCACCGTGATCATCGAATCGCCATTCACTCTCTATCAGAAATGGCAGAGTTAAGTTAAACCCTGCGATAGCCTTGTCATGGGTCCGTTCATTATGCTCATGGCGTTTCTCAAAACCGGCGAACAGCGAAAAGAACTGATTGAAATGGTAGTTGTACAACAGATGCAATTCATAGGCATGTTCCAGGTCCGTATCGAGTTCCATCTCAAAGCTGTGGCGGTCATCGGCTACTCGAAATTCATAGTCGCCAAACGATGACATGAGATGAAATTCATTGAGATAGAACCAGCGATTTGCTGGTTGCATCCGTCTGTCGATCTGATCCGTAAACAAACTGGAGTCGTCGTAACTAATGACCCGATTCATACCGGCCTTCATGTGGTACTGATTGTGGCAATGAAACAACCAGTCCTGCGATTCGTTGGCATCAAACTCGATTATTACAGAACCCATAGGCGGCACGTTGACCGTGTGTTTAAGGGGACTCCGTTCGCCGTGTTGATTGACGACCCGGAAAAAATGACCATGCAGATGTAACGGATGATGCATCATCGTATCGTTGCTTAGATGAATACGAACGTTTTCGTCGGGACGAATGACAATCTGCGCGTCTTCCCGGGCAGTGCGGCCGTCAAAACTCCACACATAGCGCTCCATGCTGCCAGTTAAAGTCAGCGGTATTTCCCGCCATGGGCGATCACTTGGGAGGCTAGTATCCTCGGTTGTCATCAAATAGCGGTAATCGGTCATATGAGCAATCACTGCCTGATCCGGTTGCATCATGGACATGTCGTGACCTGAGTCATGTTGATGAGCTGTGGTTTCTACAGGCATTGAATGCATGGACATTGTTTCTGCAGAACCCATATCGTGCGCCATGCCCATATCCATGTGATTCATCAGATACAAATTCGGTGGCGGCACGTCAGGCGCCCGCACTCTTTCTCCCTCGCCAACGAACAGTGAGCTGTAGCCGGAGCCATCGAAAGAGTTGGCTCTTAGCTCGAATGCTTTGCCTGCTTGCAGGGGCACGAGCACATCGTAGGTTTCAGCGGTGGAGATTCGCAGTCGCTGCACGCGAATCGGCTCCACATTCTGGCCGTCGGCGGAGATCACAGTCATCGGCCCGCCAGCATACTCCACATCGAAATAACTGGACGTGGAACCATTGACCAGGCGCAGCTTCATCGATTCTGCCCTGGGATTGTCAACCGACAAGATAGATTCTCTGGCGCCGTTGACTAGAAAAGCATCATAGGCAACATCGGCCAGATCCATCGGACCCATCCGTGTTATCGCGCTATTGATGCGATTACTGATTGCCTGCGGGCCATTGGCCAGCACTTTGTCCCAGGACTGCACTGCGTTCTTTTTATACGCGTAGAACTCATCGTTCTTTTTAAGATTTGCGAGTACGTCGTCCGCATCGTCGTCGATCCAGTCGGAAAACAACACAGTAGCTTCCTGCATAGGGGATTGCATTGCCGGATCGCTTAACACGATGGATCCGTAAACACCTCGTTGAATCTGCAACTCAGTGTGTGAGTGATACCAATAGGTGCCAGTGTGCCGAATATCAAACTCAAAAGTGAGGGTTTCCCCCGGCAAGATAGGTCTGGTATTCAATTCAGGCACCCCATCCTGATCAGGAGGCAGCAAGATGCCATGCCAATGTATCGAGCTTGGCTCATCGAGCAGGTTGGTAAAACTCACCTGCAGAGTATCTCCCACCTCTGCCCGCAGTGTGGGTGCTGGAATCTGCCCGGAGACAGAAAGCCCCTGGATCTCGACGCCAGTCACATTAACCAAAGTGCTCTCTATCGTCAGATCATAGCTAACGGTTTTTGCATAGAGAGGTAAGGACAACAGCAATAAATAAAAAACAACTACACGGGACAACACGGTCTCCCTCCAGTAAACCAAGAAAAGTACCTAAACTGGCTGGAGTCAGATCGTGGGGGGAGGAAGAAAGAGTTCGAGGTAAATAGATTGGTAGTTGTCGGGCGCAGCTATGCCAGAGTTACTCAAGGGATGCACGTCCGCTGCCCCTACAGCATTACCGAAATCAGTAGAACTCACGCAACAAATTTCATCGCAGAAGCAATCTTTCTCTGCATCGGCTATCGAAGCCTGAGCGTCTAAGATATCAACGTGAGTGCCGTGCTGATGAGGATGATGACTGGATCCTTCCTCAAACATTTCCATGTGCTCATCCAATGCGTTGCCATGGCCGTGACCCTGATGGGTAACAAGCTCCAAGGCATAGCTGCTGTTCAACAGTAGCAGTGTTGCCAGCATTAATGCGAGTTTGGAAAAAGAGCGGAAGTAAAACATAAAACCAGATTTCGAGTACCGGAACCAGCATCTGCAAGGTACCTTAATTTCATCTGCCGAGCCACTAAATATTCGAGCTTAGTATGGGGTTTTTATCTATAATCTATCGCATATTCAATAAGTTAAGCAGCGGTGTGTCGGGGGAATTATGCTCAAGAAAATTGCCAAGGTGTTGGCCGGTTTAGTCGTCACTCTGATTTTTTTAGGCGTAGCTGTTTATATTGCCACCGGGCCGCAACAACCCAACGCTGATTCCAGCAGTGCGCAATGGCTCACACCTGGCCCCCACCGGGTCGCTTCGCGCAACTATCGCTTTGTCGATGAATCGCGACCTACTGCGGAGAATCGAGGCGTCCCAGGTAAACCCAACCGCACGTTAACTACTACTTTGTGGTATCCCGAAGGTTATCCGGAGGACATTCCTGACCGACTACCACTGATAATCCACAGCCACGGGATTGTCTCCGAACGAACCGAACTCGCCTATGTGGCGGAGGCATTGGCGAGTCGGGGCTATGTGGTGGCTGCCGCAAACTACCCGCTTACCTCTGGAGAAACTGAGGGCGGTGCGAATGCCAATGACGTGGTTAATCAGCCCGGCGATATCTCCTTCCTCATCGACTCCATTCTCGCCCTGGCAGGGGGCGACAAACCTTTTGTCGGTGATATCGATGAAACGCGCATTGGTTTGACCGGCTACTCACTGGGTGGGCTCACTACCTACCTGACAACCTACCACGCCAATTGGCGCGAACCCCGCATTGCCGCTGCAGTTGCTATTGCCGGACCCTCAGCACCCTTTGCGCCGGAGTTTTTCTCGACTACCAACATTCCTTTTTTGGCCATTGCAGGCACTGCTGATGCGCTGATCGAATACCGTCGCAATGCTCAGGATATCCCACAACGATCACCGCAAAGCCAATTAATTACCATCGAAGGCGGAACCCACCTGGGATTTACCGGTATCTCAGAACCTTATCTGCGCTTCATGGACAACCCTGACAGTTTTGCCTGCTACGCGGTGCTTGGTGCACTGGACGGGGACCCCAATGAACCCTTGCAATTGCTGGGGGGTGAGGATATTGGCGTAGACCTGAATCGTGAGTTGCCAAGTCTGTGCGACTACGGATTTCCAAGCGCCGCCCACCCTGGCAGACAACAGATGATCACGCAATTGGCAATCGTGAGCTTTCTGGAATCTGTATTTAACCCTGATAGTGAGACACGAGAGCAGGCAAGCGAGCAATTGACAGTTGCTATTGCGAGTGATTTTTCAGAAGCAAGTTACGTCGATTAACAGGGCTGGCTCAAATAACGAATTGCAGCGTTTCCGGTAACAGGCAACGCTCATCGCTGCATAGCTGTAACCGCAATTGAATTCTCACGCCGTCGGCCAGTTCGTCTCCTGCAAGTGGCGCAATTAAGCTTGCTTTGATTTCGAAGGCTTCTTTGTAGATTGGACTAGTTAGCGCTTCGTCGCTGCCATCCGGTAGTAAATTCAACTCTTCGTGAGGCGCGGGATATTCGACCTCGCCCAACTTCCATACAGTTTCATCTGGCGCTATTTCAAGCTTGATGGGCACCAGTTGCTCGTTCCGCGCTCCGGCCGCGGTGACATGCCAGGACTCTGCACATTGAATGTTCAGAAAAATAGTTGCATCAGTACCCAGACGTTTTTGCACTATGACCCGAACTGCTCCCTGCCCTGCATACTGAATAGGATCTCGAGAGCCGGCCTCAACAACCGCGAACATGCGAAGCAGGCTACTGTGACTGATGGCGTTGCTATTGATGTCGGTAGCCAGCGTTGACATCACGCTACGGACAATTTGTGGGTAGCGTTTACCAACAAGCGCATCGTCAAGCAGCGCCGATCTCTGACCCAGCTTCCATAAACTGGCAAGCACGGTACCCACCGCTGACAAGGTAGCTCCGTCTGCCGCATTGGTGGAGCGCACCAGCTTTGGACCCGCTTGCTGCGCCGGTCCCAGATACATACAAGCCTGAGATTCATCATAGAAACTCTCTAACATTGTTTCTGCAAGAGCGCTGGCTTGCTGCAGGCATTGCAGGTCGCCAGAAACATCGAACAGCGCGATCAGTGCTTCAATGAGATTGCCATAGTCTTCCAATTGGGCGGCGATAGACACCTGCCCATTCAGGTAGATGCGTTGCAGTTGGCCTCCATCGTCCAAATTTCTCGTCAACATGGTTCTTATGGCCCGCTGTGCCGCCTGCAGCCAGTCTGGCCGTTCCATTACAAAACTTGCATGAATCAGGGCCGTTGCCATGTGGGCACACCAGGCCACGATGAGTTTATCGTCTCTGAGCGGGTGTACGCGGTGTTCCCGCGCCTCATACAGATGCTGCAAGCTGCCATCGACCCTTTCAACGACATCAGCACCGTTGGTAGCCACATGATCTTCCAGGGGCTTATCTAAATTCAGTATTGTGGCGCCTTCAAAATTTCCAAACTGAGTGACTTTAAAAACATCGATAACCAGCTGTGCTTCCTCTCCTAGAACCTGTTGCAACTGCTCAGGAGTCCATAGAAAGAAAGTCCCTTCTTCGCCTTCGCTGTCGGCATCGGTTGCCGAATAGAAACCCCCTTCCCCAATCTGCATGTCGCGCAACACATAATCGAAAAGTCGAGTCGCAATGCGCTTATAGAATGACTCACCAGTAAGCCGATAGGCGTCTGTATAAATCAATCCCAATTGAGACTGGTTGTAGAGCATCTTTTCGAAATGTGGCACCAACCATTCTTCATCGACGCTATAGCGATGGAAGCCTCCACCCACCTGATCGTGAATTCCCCCAAGCCCCATACCGGTGAGCGCTCTTTTAAGAAAACCATAAGCTGCTGAATCCCGCTCCCGAATAAGCTGATCCAGTAGCAGGAGCAGTAAGGGTTCCTGCGGAAATTTAGGTGCACCGGCCAACCCGCCCAGACTTCGATCTTCCCGCTGCAGCAGGGCTTTCAGCACATCATCCCGCGCATTGCCTGCCACTGCCTGCTGCTGTTTTTCAGTATTGAGTAGGCGATCGATAGCGGCATGGATACTGTTGGCACTGGTCACAAGTTCTTCGTTCTTGTCACGCCATGCAGCCACGATTTGTTCCAGCAACTCAATGAACTTCGCCGGCGGAAAATAAGTAGCACCAAAGAACGGCTTGCCGTCAGCGAGCAGAAAATTGGACATGGGCCAGCCGCCATGTCCTGTCATGATCTGCACGCCGGTCATATAAAAGTCATCGATATCCGGGTACTGCTCACGATCCATCTTGACGCTAATGAAGCTTTGATTCAGCAGCTTCGCTACTTCCACATTGTCAAAGCTTTCCACTTCCATCACATGACACCAGTGACAAGTGGAGTAACCAATCGACAAGAATAGTGGCTTGTTTTCCCTTTTTGCGGTTTCGAATGCTTCTGCTCCCCAGGGGTACCAATTCACCGGATTATGGGCGTGCTGCAACAGGTAGGGGGAATCTTCCAACACCAGGCGATTTATAAAGACAGCAGTGCCGTCTTCTCGCAGATGCTCAGTGCGCTTGTCGTAATGGCCGGTTTTCGCCTTTTCAGCCTCGCGCAAGTGCGCCTCAAATGAGCCCTGCTCGTCAGATGTCATAGCTGCTGTGCCTTCCTTCTTCTGGGTAGTTTTGTCGGGGGATGATAGGAAGGTTGATGTTATAACCAATAGATACTCAGCGGCACTGCAATTAGGTCTTTTTGAAAGTAATTTCCCGATTGCCCGTTCTTATAAAGTATCCCGCTCTGCATTCGCATGAGCGGTCCTCAATTGCCCTTTATATCCCTGCTCCTCGCAGGGATTTTTTTGCCCCCAATTCATGGACTTCAGACGCATCCTCACAGCCAACACAGAGTTCCGGCAGATACCGAAAAATACAAAAAAAAGCGGGTGCGCACCAAGAAAAGCGGCGCCCTAATAGCTAACTGCATGTCACACTATCAACGGGCATCGGCCACCAGTGCACGATGATGGTCGGTAGCTGTGGCTTCCAGGAGTAAGGCCTGGCTGCGAATCCATTGATCGACATTACTATGGGGAAGTAATCCAAGCTCGTCTGCCCGATAATTCAACCCCGCCAATACCTCCGCGTAAGGACCAAAACCTTGCACTCGGTAAGGAACCACCAGCACACTGAAACCCTGATTCTGCATCTGTTCCACATAGGCTCGGATTCGGCTTTCGGCTTCTTTCCTTTTTGGCGCCCAGTCTTCCCGCAGAGTGAAAACTTTTACGTCGTGTAACCCCAGCTGCTTTTTGGCGAATTGAGTGCGTTCTGAAATTTTGCTCACCCAGCGCTGATCTTCAGCATCATCTGCCGGGCCGTGAGCTAAAACCAATGCCACTTCTTTACCCGGATTTTCACTAAGCCTGGCCAATCGGTTTAGCAGAACACCATCCATTTCGTCCGCTTCAGCCAAGCCCTCTTCACTCAAATGAAAACTGAGGTCCGTTTCGATCTGCCAAAATCCCATAGGCATGTGCATAGGCGGTCTGTCGGCAGAACTCGCATTCCATTCGGCTTTGCTGGGAGCCCCGGCCTCCATACCGAGTATTTGTCGCGTACGTTCTAGCCAACTTTCGCCGGAGATAAACAATCTGACCACACCAACGTGTTCCACTCCCTGTTGTTCCAAGCTGCGCACAGATCTCTCGAGACTCCCGGCATCTGCCATTCCAAAAGCCACTTCCACGGGGAACAGCCCCCGCAACTGATCCACAGAATCGAGAACAGCTGCATTCCAGTTACTCGTGCCTCCATGGGCCATCAGCAATAGCCCGTAATTGGCTGCGGTTGAACTTAACCCTTGGTCGGCTGCTTGCTCCGATACAGTCGAGCAAGCAGTTAGTAGAAGTAATACAATCGAGTAGCCAAAAACTTTCTTTATCACTTGGATTCTCCCAATAATCGCTTCACTAGAATTCATAGCTGAAAGCTACCCGGAAATTGGTTCCTGGTTGCTGCGCGTTTTGAATGGCAATTATTGAACTGGCATCCAAGCCCTGAATATTTGCCCAGCGCGCGTACTGCTCATCAAACAGGTTAAAGACGCCGGCCCGCAGCGTAGCTGTATCAGAAACATTGATATGGCCTAGCACATCTACCAGGGCATAACTGTCCGCGGTAACTAATGTCGGGTCAGAGACTCTGTCCTGTTCACCTACCGCAGTGAGAATGACCTCACCACCCCAGAACCTGGTAGGCGCTGAATAGCTGAGTGCAAACACTCCCTGCAGTGGCTCAACGGAGTCCAAAGGTGTGTTATCTACCTCACTGTCACCCCGTGAATAAGCAATCGAAGAACGAAACTGCCAGTCGTCATTCAGGTAGTAGTTAGCAACCAGCTCGGCACCGCGAATCTCAGCCTCGCCGATATTAGTGTCTTGAAATAAGTTAATAGCCCCTTGCTGACCAACGAAATTTGATTGGATAAAGTCTTCATACTGGTTTTGATAAATTGCCAGGCTGATAAAGGCATTGTCGTAGTCAGCGCGCAGACCAAACTCAAGCCCTTGGCTAGACTCTGCCTGCAATTGCGGATTCGGCACCGTGGCGTATCCGAAGCCCAGATTGACGAAGGCCTGATTGGCTTCGTCGAAGTTTGGCGGACGATAACCTTCGGCGTATTGTGCGAACAAAGAATAGGTTTCATCCAGATCATAGATCGCGCCCAGACTAAGAGAAGTCTCGCTTACATCCACTGGGGTTACTGTGAATCCACCGAAATTTTCGATATCCCCAACTCCAGACAAGTTGTCTGTCAGATCAGGGTTCATCTCATAGCGGTCATAGCGCAGCCCAGGAATCAATGTCAGCTTGCTGCCTGCAAGCACGATCTCATCCTGCAAGTAAACGCCGAACCGCTTGGTCTCGGTGTCGGGAAACGTCTTGTTGGGAAAGACTTCAGGCGGTGCAAATGGGAAAGCGGAGATCGCACAAGTTTGCTGATTGCTGACCAGGTCAGTCTCACATCGGTTACGGGGGCGCTCTGTGTCGGTGACATCGTAATTCAAGCCATAGGCAAACGAATGTGATGCGCCAGCAGTAACCACATTTTTCCTTAGGTTTAAGTTGAATGCTGTCGTTTCCTGGTTAAATTCAAAGTCAGTTACCCGTTGGGCCTGGGTTCCACCAAAGCTACGAGGATTTCCGGGATCAATAAACGAGAAGCTGGTTCTGTCCTGAACCGTGTTTTGCAATGCATCTGTTGTCTGGTGATTCCAAATGAACTGCAAATCGTCTACTAACGTCGTTTCTCCCTGCCACAAATACTGCAGCCCAATTCGCTGACGCTCGGTTTCGTCGAAGCCCACAGATTGATTGACAGATGCTGACAGGTCTGACTCTAAATCAATCAGATTTTCTTCCATGAAGGTTTCATAACTGGTGATGAGTTTGTGGCCAGGTGCCACATCCCAGAATGCCTGCAAGAGCAAATTATCTGACTCACCATCTTGGGGATTGAGCGAGCCTGGGCCATTCACTTCTTGCTCCTCAAATTCGCGCCGGGTGAAACGGGCCAAAAACCCGACATTGCCTGACTGCACAGCAGCAGTCGCACCAAGTTTGTATTGCTCATCTGCGTCCGCACCAGAACCCAACACATTGAAGTAGGTACCACTGTCAGATTGGACGTAATCTTCCGCTGTCTTGCTGTTGAGTATCACGGCGCCGCCCATGGCATCGGCACCATACAAAACTGAAGCTGGGCCACGAATGATTTCAACCGATTTCAGGTTATCCACTTCGAAACTGTCTTTACCGTATGAGGATGGTCCTGCCGCATAGATATCATTGCTGCGCACGCCATCGATAACGGTTAACACTCGGTTACCGCCAATACCACGAATTGAAAAACCCTGATTACCACCGCGGCTTGCAGTGTTCATTGTTACCCCTGGTTGGAATCGAGTGAGATCATCCAAATCAATTGCCAGTTCCCGTTCGATTATCTCGTCAGAGAGAACCGATACAGTGCCAGCGATGTTTTCAATGGTGCGTGGTAACCGGGTGGCGGTGATGGTCAGCTCTTCAACACGAGACACACTGTCTTGTGCAGCTACTGAAGTACCGATAGCCGCCAAGCTCACCGCCAGAGTGAGTTTGCTTAAGAGAAAATCAGGAATAAGGTTTTTCGTGCGCGCAAGAAGCATAGTCAGATCTCCATACTGAAAGAGTTTCTGGCTCGCTGCCTTGCTACGGGTTGCGGGTGGCTGGCTGAACTCTAATCCAGGAATTGTGTGGATTAAAAATTAGGTTGTTGAATAAATAGCTGTGCTATTTGGTAAGGATCAATTTTTCATTCGAGGTAACACGCAGCGTGTATATCTCGCCCTTGTGCTCTATTTTCAATTGACGTGAGGGCCCAAGCAGCTCGTTGCTGCTGAGCACAGACACTTGCTTGTCGTTCGGTTTGCAAGCTTTGTTTTCTTGCGTCATTGTCAATATAGAGCATTTAAATCAATAGCTTAGAAAAGCTGCGGCAGATTGTCGCAGCCCCTAATTCCTCTAGTCTATGACCAATAAGATAATAATGCAAATGATAATTGTTCTTATTTGCAATTAACACATGTCCCCGGCCTCGATTGGATTGCCCTATCTATTCATGCCAGAATCCGGGCATCCCAATCCAAGTGCAAAAACAACACAAAACGCGAGGCGCCCATGAAGTCCCTTAAATCCCTGCCGCTTATCGCTTCCCTCGTGGGAAGCACTTTATGCTGGCAATTGAGCTTTGCCGATCATCACGAGGCTGATGTCAGTACGCTGGAAAGTCTGGTTGTTGGCGAACACAGAAGCGAGACAAATATCTCCCGCAACAAGTTTCGCCACCCGGTCGACACGCTCAACTTTTTCGGTTTGCGTCCTGATATGACAGTAATCGAAATCCTGCCTTCCAGAGGCTGGTACACGGAAATCATAGCGCCCTATGTAAGAGATCACGGCAAGTATTACGCTGCGCATTTTTCCCCGAATGCCACGGCGTCCTACATGCCCCCGAATTTGAGAAGTTTCGAGGAAAAGATTTCCAACGAACCAGAACTCTATGGACGCATAACCGTAAGGCACTTGAACCCTCCACATGAAGTGGTTATCGCTCCTCCTAACAGTGCTGATATGGCATTGACGTTTCGCAATGTACATAACTGGATAATGGCAGGCCAGGAACATGAATTTTTTGCTGCTTTCTATGCCGCATTAAAGCCTGGCGGCGTATTGGGTGTCGTAGAACATCGCGCATTAGCTGGCTCCGGTATGGATGTGATGGAAACCAGTGGTTACGTCACAGAAGCTTATGTAAAGGAAGTCGCGGCAGCGGCAGGGTTTGAATTCGTCGATTCAACTGAGATTAATGCCAATCCGAATGACCCGACCGTTCACCCTGCGGGTGTCTGGACTCTGCCGCCCAACTACCGACTGGGCGACGAAGATCGCGCCAAATACGCAGCTATTGGCGAAAGTGATCGCATGACCCTGAAGTTCGTTAAACCCGAAAATTAATTCAGTGAATCGAAAGGATGAAGCGCTCCTGGCATTGGAGCACTCAGCCATCCTGGTTAACTTGTCCCAGTATTCGCCAACTGTAGTGAGCACGCTGTGGGTTGGTATGGACATCGAGGGAAGCGACATCGATGTCATTTGTTGTTATCAAAAGAAAAAACAATTTATCGAAGACTTGGAATCCAGCTGTCAACAGTTCAAGAAATTTCAGATAACTGATATGGATGACCGGGTAATAGCCAGCTTTAACCAGGACGGTTTTTGTATTGAGATCTTCGCTACTGACCAACCGGT
>JAKSCP010000210.1 GCA_022360535.1 Pseudomonadales bacterium
CAATATAGTGGGTAGTCAGAATAATGGTGACACCACTAGCGCGAAGATCATTGACGATCTCCCACATGACCTTACGCAGAGAAACATCCACGCCAGCAGTGGGCTCATCAAGGAACAGGATCGAAGGCCCATGGGACAGTGCTTTTGCAATTAACACCCTGCGCTTCATACCCCCCGACAGGGTGCGGATCATATTGTCTTTCTTGTCCCACAGTGAGAGATCCCTGAGAACTTTCTCAATGTGTGCAGCGTTGGGAGGCTTACCGAACAAACCCCGGCTAAACGACACCGTACTCCACACCGATTCGAATGAATCAGTTGTCAATTCCTGAGGCACCAAGCCGATTAGAGAGCGGGTTTTACGGAAGTCTCTGACAATATCGAAGCCAGCCACGCGAACGCTGCCCGCAGTAGGACGCACGATGCCACAGATCGTCGAGATTAGCGTGGTTTTACCGGCACCGTTTGGACCCAGAAGGGCAAGGATTTCGCCTTTAGCAATCTCAAGATTGACTTCCTTGAGTGCCTGGAATCCACCTTCATAGGTTTTATTAAGGTTGGAGACGGTGAGAATTGGCTCAGATACTGCGTCCATGGGCGCAAAATTATGCAGCCACGGCAGATCAATTACAATGCTGGCTGCATGCAGAGGGGTTATACATGAGCAATCCACACAGTAGTTATTGGGTTATGGCCATTGGCGCATTGAGCTCTGCTATCCCCTGCTTTTATCTGGGGTGGACTCTATTTAACGTCTGGCGGGATCCGATGTCGGTCGACGATGGCAGCTGGGTTCGGTTCGGGGTTGGTCTGCTGGTGCTTGAGTTTATCTTGCTGCACTCCGGCGCGTTTGTCAGTGCCATGCTGGCCACCAAGGAAGACTGGCAAAGCAAGCTCAAGTTACTGTTGGTTCTATTCGTTTTCTATAGTCTGACTGTTTGGGGTTTTGCAACCTCATTGCAAAGCCCAGCTCTGTTGTGGATATTCGCCGGCGTTTCTGCTGGCCGATTAGTCACAGCCTATACGGGTGGCATGTCGGCAAATAGTCAACCTGGTTCGATGAGCGCCAGATCCGCGCTAGGCATCATGTTGTATTTGCTGGTGGGTTTCGGTTCTGTGTTTATTGCTGTCCCGGAATGGGGAATTGATAGTGCCATTCTAGGCGAAGTGTACCCCAATCGTGGTGGAGGTTTATGGGAGCGAGAGCCTCAACGCGCTATCGCTGCGGGCGCGGCTTATTTTTTTCTATTAGGCCTGGCTGAATTGTTCGTTCTGGGCCCATTCAATAAACGCTCAGTGCAAGAGCACTTTGGCGAACACGGCGAAGAGTAACCCATGTTTGTTTCGACACAGCGCCCCAATAAGCGACCACATAGACTCAGACAGGAATAAATGCTTACATGCAAGCCTGCGATTCCAAAAATAATAAACAGGAAGCTGGCTAATGTCCGAACTAAGCGAGCAAGCGTCTTCACCAGCTGTTGCTGAGCCAATAAAAAGCGAGCTTTCCAATGAAGATGCTGATATAGCCAAAGCCTACCAAAGGCCAGCTTACCGCTATCTTGTTCTCGGCATTCTCACCGTCGTTTACATCTGCAACTTTGTCGACCGACAAGTAATCAATGTTCTGGCCCAACCCATTATCGAAGATCTGGAGATCTCCGATGGGCAATTCGGCATGCTTTCCGGGTTGGCCTTTGCCTTCATTTACACCACGCTCGGTATTCCTATCGCTCGCTGGGCGGACGTGGGTAACCGCCGCAACATCGTCGCGATTGCAGTGGCGGTGTGGAGCTTCATGACTGCACTGTGTGGCGCGGCCCAAAACTTCGTGCAATTGTTTCTGGCCCGATTTGGCGTAGGCGTGGGTGAAGCTGGTGGCTCCCCTCCCTCCCATTCAATCGTGTCCGACATCTTTCCTGCGGAACAGCGGGCCACTGCCCTTTCCATTTATTCACTGGGTGTCTATGGGGGAATCCTGGTGGGTACTGTTGGTGGTGCCTATCTTGTACAGTACTTTGACTGGCGGACTGCGTTTGTCGTGGTCGCCATTCCGGGCTTGTTTTTGTCCCTGTTGGTTCGATTTGTCGTCAAGGAACCACCTCGGGGCCTTGCCGAAAATCGCAAGGACAAGACACCACCGAGCTTCTTCGGTGTGATGGGTTTTTTGTGGCAACGCAAGTCATTTCGACATCTGTCTTTTGCCTGCGCGCTACATGCTTTTGTGACTTATGGCATTGGAAACTTCATGCCGCTGTTTCTCGGGCGCGTGCATGACATGCCCATCCTGGACGTCGGCTGGTACTACGGAATGATTGCCGGCATCGGTGGACTTAGTGGGACGTTCTTCGGTGGCTGGGTCACCGATAAACTTAAGCAACGAACCGGTGATACCACCTGGTACATGTGGATTCCATTCATCTCCACAGTATTAGCCATTCCTTTCGCGCTCAACACATTCCTGATCATGCCTAACGGCTACTACTCCGTGTACTCCTATCTCTTTACTTCATTCTGTGGTGGTTGGTATCTGGCCCCGTGCATTGCATCCACGCATTTTCTGGTGGGTATCCGTATGCGCGCCCTGGGCTCGGCTGTGCTGTTGTTCATGCTGAATTTGATCGGCCTGGGATTGGGGCCAATGCTGACGGGTTTCACCAGTGATTTTCTGACGCCGCAGTTCGGTGACGATGCCTTGCGTTATGCCATGTCACTCACCGTCATGGTGAATGTGTGGTGCGCCATCCACTATTGGTTTGCCGCGAAAACGATCAAGCAGGACTTTGAGCGAGCACCGGACTGATCTCTAAAGCGCATCCAGAGCTTGTGAGATTTTGCTAACACCAACAATTTCCAAGCCATCGATCTTTGTCTTGGGCACGTTGGCTTTGGGGACGATGGCACGGGTGAATCCGTGCTTGGCAGCCTCTTGCAAACGTTCCTGGCCTCCAGGCACCGGGCGTATTTCACCAGCAAGTCCGACTTCGCCAAACACGACAGTCCGTTTATCAATGGCAGAGTCTTTGAAACTGGAAACGATCGCCAGTAGCAGTGCGAGATCTGCACTGGTTTCACTCACTTTGACACCCCCTACCACATTCACGAAGACATCCTGATCGGCCATGTACAACCCGCCATGACGATGCAGCACAGCCAACAACATGGCTAATCGATTCTGCTCCAATCCCACCGCAACCCGGCGTGGGTTTCCCAACGGGCTGCTGTCAACAAGAGCCTGTATCTCCACCAATAGTGGACGCGTTCCTTCCCACAGCACCATGACCAAGGAACCCGCGCTGTCTTCTTCGGTGCGCGCAAGAAAAATCGCTGAAGGATTTTTCACTTCCTTCATACCCTGTTCAGTCATGGCGAACACACCAAGCTCATTGACTGCGCCGAAGCGGTTCTTCTGACTACGCAGGATGCGATACTTGCTGTCTGTACCACCCTCCAGCATGATGAAGCAATCAATCATGTGCTCCAGCACTTTTGGACCGGCCAGGTTGCCTTCCTTGGTAACGTGCCCAACCAAAAACAATACAGTGTTGGTTTGTTTCGCGTATTGAATCAGGTAAGCGGCGCACTCCCGCACCTGAGACACACTACCCGGTGCCGAAGGAACTTCAGCGCTATGCATCACTTGTATGGAATCCACAACCAATAACTCTGGACTGTGTTCCTGAGCCGCCTGGGTAATTTGCTCGACGTTGGTTTCAGCCAACATCTTCAGGTCCTCTTTCGGTAAGCCCAGCCGTTGCGCACGCATACCTACCTGCTGTAAGGATTCTTCTCCGGTGACATACAGAGCTGATTTCTTCGCATCAGCCAGCAGGCACATTATCTGTAACAACAAGGTACTCTTGCCGGCTCCGGGATTTCCCCCTATCAATACCACTGAACCGGGAACAAGGCCTCCGCCCAACACACGGTCAAGTTCGCCAATGGTGCTGGAGAACCTTGGTAATGACTGTACATCGATTTCCGACAGCGTCTGCACATTTGATTGTTCACCTGCGTAGCCTTTGCGTCGAAACTCGGCCTTTGTGGCGGGGGAGGAAGAGCTGCCAAGATTGATTTGGGAGAGTGTGTTCCAGGCTTTACAGGATGAACATTGGCCTTGCCACTGACCATGTTCAGTGCCACATTCGGTGCAGACGAAAGCTATCTTGGATTTTGCCATCTAGAGATGATTACGCATTAATATAATTAAATGGCACACGATCAGTGACTTTGCAAAATAATTCGTAAGAGATGGTGTTGGTTGACCTGGCAACCTCATCAGCACACAACTCCTTCCCCCATAACACGACTTCATCATCGATCTGCACATCATCGATACCAGTTAAATCAATGGTGATCATGTCCATGGATACTCTGCCGATGAGGCGAGTACGCGTGTTGCCCGTTGCTGATTTGACTATCACGGGTGTGCCATTCTCAGCGCTGCGTGGATAACCGTCACCGTAACCAATCGATACGGTGCCGACTTTGGTTTCCCGGTCACACACATAGGTGGCGCCGTAACCAATGCTGTCCCCAGCCTGTAGGGTGCGAATAGTGATAATGCGGGAAGACAGCGTCATCACCGCTTGC
The DNA here is from genome assembly GCA_022360535.1 of Pseudomonadales bacterium. Lineage (GTDB taxonomy): Bacteria > Pseudomonadota > Gammaproteobacteria > Pseudomonadales > Pseudohongiellaceae > UBA9145. The sequence goes on from JAKSCP010000210.1 coordinate 4,594, forward strand.
AGGCCTAGCTCTTCCCCTGTTTCGTGCGCCATGGGCGAGCTGCCATAGAGCATGACTCCGGGTCTTACTACATCCAGATGGGTATCGGGCCAATGCAGAATGCCGGCCGACGCCGCCATGCTAGTAGGCACATCGCGGTGGCTGCTGGCGACCAGCTCGCCGCGCAGGCTTAGCAACTCACTAAGTTGCTGGCGGGTGAACTCGGCAAATTTACTGTTATCCGGATCATCGGCACAGGCAAGGTGAGACATCAACACCAGTTCGGTGCCGGGGAAGGCCTGCAGTTTGAGATAGCTCTCAAGACTCAGCTCCCGATCCATACCCAAACGATTCATGCCGGTGTTGTATTTGATCCAGAACTTGCGGTGCTCACCCAGGATTTCATCGGTGAAGAGTTCTTCGATAAGTTGAACCTGATAGTCGCTGTGCACCACCGGTTCCACGCGCTGCTGCAGACACTCCTGCAATTCTTCTGCTGTCATGAATCCGTTGAGCAATAAAATCGGAAGCTCCGAATCCAGTTCACGCAGACGAATTGCTTCGTCTACAGTGGCAACGCCATAACCCGCGATACTGGTATGACTATCCTTAACCGCAGCGGCGGCCTCGGCCATTCCATGACCATACGCATTGGCCTTGATAATCGGATAGATCTTGGAAGTTGGGCAAAGCGAGCGCACTCGAGTGAGATTCTTGCGCAAGGCATTCAGATCGATGGTCGCCCAGGCGCGGCGGCTTGCAATAGTCATGGGAAAGTCTTCAGCCTGGTATCACTACATGCCGTGAGTGTAACTCTCGTCATAGCGTGGCTGAGCGAAGTTTTCGAAACGAGTGAAGTGGCCGAGATAGCTAAGTCTTACGGTGCCAATTGGGCCGTTACGTTGCTTACCTATGATGATTTCAGCGATACCTTTGTCGGGAGTCTCTTCGTTATACACTTCATCACGATAGATAAAAGTAATGACATCGGCATCTTGTTCGATAGCACCGGATTCACGCAGATCAGACATAACCGGTCGCTTGTTGGGCCGCTGTTCCAGACCACGATTTAACTGCGACAGGGCGATAACCGGACATTCGAATTCTCTCGCCAGCAATTTCAGCGAGCGCGAAATTTCAGAAATCTCATTCACCCGGTTTTCAGAAGCGCCTTTGATTTGCATGAGTTGCAGATAGTCCACCACGATCATGCCGATAGCACCATGCTCTCGCACTATGCGACGCGCCCGCGAACGCATTTCCATAGGACTGATACCCGGACTATCATCGATGAACAACGGGCGATCCTTTAACTTACCAACGGCGTCGTTAAATCCAGGCCAGTCGTCCTCACTAAGATTACCCGTGCGCAATTTGCCCTGGTCAATCTTGCCAATAGAAGAAAGCAGACGAAAAATCAGACTCTCCGCCGGCATTTCCAGGCTGAACACCAACGCCGGGCGATCACCATTCAGGATGGCATGCTCCACCAGATTCATGGCAAAGGCGGTTTTACCCATAGATGGTCTGCCAGCGACGATGACCAGATCGGATTTTTGCCAGCCGGAAGTCATCTCATCCAAATCTTTGTAGCCGCTGGATAAACCAGTGAGATCGCCGTCGGAACCCGCCAGTTCATCGATCCGATCAACCGCTTTGGCCAAAAGCGGATTGATGAAGACCGGGCCCTGATCTTGAGGACGCTCGTCGGCAATATTGAAAACCTGTTGTTCGGCTTCGTCGAGAATTTCAGCCGCTTTCTTGCCGCCAGTGTTGTAGCCAGAATCGGCGATGCCGTTAGCCACGCTGATCAAGCGGCGCAAAATGGCCCGTTCTCGGATAATGTCCGCATAGGCCTGGATATTGGCCGTGCCCCGCGCATTGCCAGCCAACTCACTCAGGTAATCAATGCCTCCGACTGTGGCTAGCTCACCCAGGCTATTCAGTGCTTCCACCAGCGTCACCACATCAATAGGACTGTTGGCTTCGCTTTGCTGCATCATCATCTTGTAGATCAACTGATGTTCGGCGCGATAGAAATCTTCCGGCAGCAGCACGTCAGCGATGTTGTCCCATTCACTGTTGTCCAGCATCAGACCGCCGAGCACCGCCTGCTCCGCTTCAACCGAATGGGGCGGTACCTTTAAGGTGGTGAGGTTGCTCGAGTTCGAGGAAGCCGAACTTGAGGGGCCACTGGGTTCGTAGGTTTCAGACATCAGAAGAAAAAATTAGCGGCAAATTGGATGATAGAGGCAATAAAAAAGCACCATCTGAGTGTACAGAATGGTGCTTCTTAGTGCGAGCCACTCTGAACACTCCGAGCGGCTGATAGGTTTTAGGCGTCAGCCGCGGGCTTCTCGTCTTCCGCTTCCTCAGCTGCAGCTTCTGCGGCTTCAGACTGTTGAGCTTCTTCTGCGGCAGCAGCTTCCGCTTCATCGATCTCCTCGATGATGCTGCCATCAGCGTCAACACCGGCTGCAGACTGCAGGCCAACCACGGACACACTGATATCCGCAGTAACGTCGTAACCAAGATCAAGTTGCAACTCGTACTCACCCAGATCACGGATGACACCGTGAGGCATCAATACTTCGCTCTTCTGCAGATCGCTACCAGTCTGGGCATTGAGGGCATCAGCAATATCTCGGGTACCCACCGATCCAAACAACTTACCTTCATCGCTGGCGTTCACCTCAATAGTGAGCTTGGCGCCGTTTACTTTGCCTGCCCGACCCTGAGCGATGGCTACCTTCTCATTGTGCGCTGCCATCAGTTCAGCTTTGCGCTGCTCAAACTCGGCAAGATTTTCCTTGGTAGCTGGAATGGCTTTACCCTGCGGGAACAGGAAGTTCCGTGCATAACCGGACTTGACCGATGCGGTGTCGCCGATCTCTCCAAGCTTGCCAATTTTTTCCAGCAAGATTACGTTCATTTGTTTACCCTCTTTTCCTTTCTTCGCGTTACAGAGTGATCAACTACCCTGCAGCCGCGCTCGAAAATCGTACCAGCTGTCTACCAGTGCCGCTAAGATCAGCAGCTGCACCACAACCGGAAGCATTAATACTATGTAGAAAGTTACCAGCCACATGCTGGATAACTTCCTCTTCTCTACCGTAGCGTGTACCAGCGCAACACCGGAAAACACCAATGGCAGCACAAAATACAGCACCCAACTCGAAGGGATAACCACTTCGAAGGTGGACAACAACATTGCCGCAAGCAAAACAAGTGCGACTTTCTGTTCAATCCTCAGACTGTGGAATTCTGTCTGAAATCCACCCGGATTAAACAATGCTGCCTGCATCCAACGTGACAGCATTAACAAAACTATTGAGAGAAACATACAGACCGCGCCAATCACGCTGGTCATCACTGTTCTTATGTCTTCGATCTGCAAATCCTGTTGCCCGGAACTTTGCAGATAATCTTCGACCTGTACCATCAACACATCCAGGTAGGTAGGCTGCAGTCGAAAATAGAATTCGACACACAGGCCAACCGCGATGGCTGCCAGGAGTGTGAACTCCCAGGACTCTGTCTCTCTCAGCAAGAGTCCTAAGCCGCTGACGCCAAGCAACATGACCAGGGGAACCAGATCCCCCAAGCTTGCCCAACCAATCAACGGCAACATGGCCCAAGCGAAAATCAGTGCACCTTCACTTAGACCTTTACGCAGGATTACTAATCCCACTACCACTGGATTCAATAAATTGGCCAGTGGTATCAGACCAAGAAGCACAACGGCGATAATGGCCTGTCTGCGGCCGGTCATCACATATTCAGCTAGACCGCGCATTGTGTTTCCTTAAAACCTCTCGAGTGACTGCTTAAACCTGATGACTATCGGTGTAAGGAATCAGTGCCAGATAACGAGCTCTCTTAATCGCGGTTGCCAACTGACGTTGGTAGCGCGCCTTAGTACCGGTAATACGACTGGGCACAATCTTGCCAGTTTCTGAGACGTAGGCCTTCAAGGTTTCGAGATCTTTGTAGTCGATTTCTTTGGTGCCTTCTGCAGTGAATTTGCAGAATTTACGTCGACGAAAATAACGAGCCATAGTGTTTTCCTATTTAGAATTCTGTTTCAGCTTATTCAGCCTTGTCAGCGTCCGCGTCGTCAGCGGCTGCGTCTTCGGCAGGTGCCTCTTCTGCAACTTCTTCAGTAGCAGCTTCTTCAGCAGGTGCTTCTTCAGCAGCATCAGCCTTCAGCTCTACATCATCTGTCTTTGCAGCGGCTTCAGCGGCAGCGGTCTCTTCTTCCTTACGTTTCTGCTCCGCGCGCGCTTTTCGCTCTTTGCTCTCACGTTCTTGCTTGAGGATCAGCGACTCTTCCGTGACAGCGTCTTTGCGCTTGATGACGAGATTACGCAGAACGGCATCGTTGTAGCGGAACAGGGTGGAAAGTTCTTCGAGGGTTTCGCCGCCACATTCAATATTCATCATGACGTAATGCGCCTTGTGAATTTTATTGATGGGGTAAGCAAGCTGACGACGACCCCAGTCCTCCATACGGTGAACTCGGCCGCCACTATCGGTCATTAACTGGGTGTAACGTTCAATCATTCCTGGCACCTGCTCTGATTGATCAGGGTGCACGAGGAATACCACTTCATAGTGTCTCATAGAGACTCCTCTTGGTTTAGGCTTCCCATCAAACGCCGGCGCGCGTGGTGAAGCAAGGAGTTATGTGGGGCTCAGCCGAAGCCGGGCCAACAAAAGAGCGGGGATTCTAGAGAATCTGCAGGCTACATGCAAGCGCCGCCCGGCTCGTAGCAGATTGGGCAATGCTTAGTAGGCAAGGCAATTACCAAAGTCCACTGTTGCCCTCTCGCCGGGCTGGCACAGTGACACAGACGGGCAGTCCGTTTTCATGCATTTTTTAGCAACTAATGGGCAATTTTCCTACAGAATGCAGGGTCAAGAGTACGGAATCAGCAAATTGATGAAAACTGTTTATGAGAATCAAAACGTCAGTGGCAAAATGACGCAATGAATGAGCATCGAATTTCCAGCTCTGTTATACGTGACAGACAAATCAAGGACCTGTTGCCCAACGTCCTGCTTCTGGCCGGCGTCGATGCATTAGCCGCTACAGCACTGTTTATATTCGTCATTTTCGCCATCGGTAACTATGAATCGACGGCCTACCTGTGGTTTGGTGGAACTATTGCTCTGAGTCTAAGCCGGGCCGCAATCATCTACTTTTCGGACCGTGTCTTAGGGTACAGTGACAATCTCAAAGCCACAGCGGCATTGATCGTTGCTTCCGCACTAATATCCGGATGTATCTGGGGTACCACCTGGATGATGCATCCAACTCTGGCAGCATTCGACGCACCCCGTGGCGCGATACTCTCCTGGCCCACTCTCATCATATTCACCTCAGCCATCTACTTCGGGCCTTTTCGGGAAGCGTTTTTTACCCTGGCGATCACCGCCACCAGCGGTCAGGTTGCACACCTGATCTATTTAGGAGATGAGCGTAATCTCCAAATTGCTGCCGGCTATGTGGTGCTGGTTGCGATTGCTTCCTTAGTAGCAATAAACATCAATCGAGACCGACTACGTGCCACCAGAGCAGACATGCTGGTGCAAAGACTGCGTGAAGATCTGATACGAGACGAAAGAACTCTCAAAGCCAAAGAAGCGGAGTTGCTGGAAAGAATAGATCGCGAAGAACGCCTGATAGAGGCCAAGAAGCTTTCAGATAACAAACTGCAAGAAGCAAATGAAGAGAAGCTGTTATTGCTGGATGCAATCGGCGAAGGCATCCTGGGTGTCAACAGTGAAGGCAACATCACTTTTATTAATCCTGCGGCATTGTCAATGTTGAACTACACCGAGCAAGAAACACTTGACCAAAATGCAGTGGGATTGTTGTGCAAAAGCACAACGGCGACCGGCCTCGAAGCTGAGACTCGCCAGGTACTGAATTCTTGTGTAACCAAGGGCGCAACACATCAGAATGTACAGGGCGTGTTCTCTGGTTCGAATCATCAACTGCTGCCAGTTAACTTTGCCTGTCGTCCGGTAAAAAAAGACCAAACACTTATTGGCGTGGTCATTAGTTTCACCGATGAGACTCAACGCAAAGACATGGAAGCAAAACTGGTGCAGTCCCAGAAAATGGAGGCTATGGGTCGAATCACCGGAGGAGTTGCCCATGACTTCAACAATCTGCTCACCGTGATCCTCGGTAACCTGCAATTCCTCAAGCGCCGCTATTTCAAAAATACTGACGGCAATGGCGCCGAATTGGTCGACAAGATAATGTCTGCTGCAAAAAGCGGAGCCGACCTGAACAGTCGTCTGTTAAGCTATTCCCGAGAACAGTCGTTGCAGAATGAGTTGACTGATCTTAAGAAACTGTTGCTGGACATGGACAAGTTTTTACAACGCATTCTCGGCGAACAGGTCAAGGTAAATATTGAATTCGATGAGTCATCTGCTGCCGTGATGATTGATCGCAATCAATTTGAAAATGTGGTGATCAATCTTTGTCTGAATGCCCGCGATGCCATGCCGGAGGGTGGTACCTTAACCATCGGTAGCCGAAAAGTAGTGCTCGACGAAAGCCCGGTTGTAAAACTGGGGGTAGGCAATGAGAGAGAGGAAACGATCAGTGAGTATCTGGAACTCATCTTTTCAGATACTGGCACCGGTGTTCCATTGGATATTCAAGAAAAAATCTTCGATCCGTTTTTTACTACGAAAGAACGGGGCAAAGGGACTGGCTTCGGCCTGAGTACTGCATACGGTTTCCTGCAACAGTCGGGCGGTAGCATCAGGGTTGAAAGCGTGCCTGGTGAGGGAGCAACCTTTATCCTTGTTCTGCCCCTGGTGCAACAGGAACCAGAGCAGGATACTGGTGCGTATGAAGATGAGGCTGATCTCATGAGTTATAACGGAACAATCCTGGTTGTAGAAGATGACGACGGTGTGAGAGAGATTGCCTGTCAGACTCTATTGGACGCTGGTTACCAGGTGCTACTTGCAGAAAACGGAAACAAAGGGCTTGAACAGTTTCAAAAACATCGCAATATCGATCTGGTTTTTTCCGACATCATCATGCCGGGTGGCATGACAGGTGTGGAGATGGCTGAAGAAATCCAGAGCATTAAACCAATCCCTATCCTCCTGGCCACTGGTTACGCGGAGAAGATGTTGAAGGACCGGGTTGAAAGTGAAAGCAATGTGGTCTGTATTTCCAAGCCTTACGATATTGAAGAGCTACCTAGCCTGATCGACTCCATGTTGCAGCAAGAAGCCAGCTAGACTATTGGCTGTTCCTAATGCTGAACCCTCTCGGGAGTGCATATACCTTCCAGGTTAACTATTCACTTTTAGCAGTTCGTTGCCGCACCGCTTCGAATAGGGCGACACCCGCCGCTACGGAGACATTCAAACTACTGATCTGTCCAGCCATCGGTATTGCAATCAGATAGTCGCAACTCTCCTTCGTAAGTCGACGCAACCCACTTCCTTCCGAGCCCATCACTAAGGCCAGTCCGCCTGTGAGGTTTTGTCGATAAAGGCTGGTTTCTGTTGCATCGTCAGTACCTGCTATCCATATGTTTTTTTCCTTGAGTGCTTCCAAACAACGAGCCAAATTCGTCACGCTCACTACATTGACAGTCTCGGCCGCACCGCTGGCGACCCGGCTCACCGTGCTGTTGAGACTGGCAGATTTGTTCTTGGGAATAATGACCGCATCGACTCCGGCAGCATCAGCGGTACGCAGACAGGCGCCAAGATTGTGGGGATCGGTAATGCCATCTAGCACCAGCAATAGTGGATCATGCTCAATAGCGTCCAAATGGCTGAGTAATTCCTTCTCTGACATCGTGACTTTGTTGGCACTGAGTTCAGCCGCAACCCCCTGATGAGTGTCTTCCGAGATCTTGGACAGGATCTCGGCATCTACCTCTTCTGCTTTGACATTGTGTTCAACAGCAAGCCGTTTCAAAGCGATCAGGCGCGCGTCGTCGCGATCTGCCTTCAGAAGCAGTTTGCTGATCGAGCCGGACCGCTGCTTGATCACTTCGGTCACCGCATGAATGCCGGTTATCCAATAGTGCTCATTACTCATACTGGACTATCGCCTAGGCCGCTTAGGCACTGAACGGGGCTTTTTTCCACTTTTAGATTTGGCATTTCGTTTCTTATTTGCTGTTTGTTTGCGAGCTTTCTTGCTTGCTTCCTTGCCTGCCTTCTTACCACGGAGTTTTTCCCTGATGTTGTTTTTTGCCGAAGCGCTCTTGCGGGATTTCGATCTCTTTGCTGCTTTGTTCTTGCCCCTACGGGCAGTTTTGTCAGACACCTTTCTGCGAGACCTGCTCTTTGTTGAATCAGAATTCAGCATCTGCAGGTCGATCTTTTTCTCTTCAAGATCCACTCTTGCTACTCTAACGGAAACAAGGTCACCCAGCCGATAAACCTGACGACTGCGCTCACCTTCCAGGCTGTGGCGAATTGGATCGAAGTGATAGTAGTCATTACTGAGTTCTGTTATATGCACCAGTCCTTCGATATAGATGCCTCCAAGTTCTACAAATAACCCGAAGCTGGTTACAGACGTGATGGTACCCTCATACTCGTCACCGACCCGATCTTGCATGTATTCACACTTTAGCCAATCCATGACGCTGTAACTTGCGGCATCGGCCCGTCGCTCTTGGGCCGAGCAAGATTCACCCAGGCTAATCAGCTCGGGCACCGAATAAGGGTAGATTGTATTCCTGGCAAGAGCTGATTGATCCGGGTGGCGCTTGAGTCGACGGTCTTTTTTGTTGCGAATCAGATAACGAATGGCGCGGTGCACAAGAAGATCAGGAAACCGGCGTATTGGTGACGTGAAATGGGTATAGGCTGAAAAACCTAGACCGAAGTGTCCGCTGTTCTCAGGCTGATACACCGCCTGCATCATTGATTTGATCAACATGGTTTGCAGCATATGGCGATCAGGTCGATCCCCAATCTGCTTGATGGTTTTCTGGTAGTCAGAAGGTTTTGGCTGCTCACCGCCACCAAGGTGCAGACCCATCTCTGCCAGAAATTCGCGCAGTCCATCCAGTTTGTCAGGATTAGGCCCGGCATGCACTCGGTATAAAGCAGGACATTCACAATGCTGCAAAAGCTCCGCGGCCGCCACATTGGCACTAAGCATACATTCCTCGATTAGGCGGTGTGCATCATTGCGCTCTACAGGAACTATCTCCCGTATTTTTCTATCCTCCCCGAACACCATTCGCGTTTCAGTTGAATCGAAGTCCATTGCGCCTCGATTCACCCGGGCTTCATGCAAAGACTTATAAAGTGCATACAATTCATCAACACCTTCGATGACAGCTTTATAGCGCTTGCGTAGTTTGGATTTAATTTTCTCTTGAGAAGCCGTCGTTGGAGGCTGCAACATGTCAGCAACTTCGGTGTATGTGAGCCTGGCGTGGGAATGAATAACGGCTTCATAGAATTTATATGCAATCGTCTCGCCTTCCGCAGAGATGGTTAGTTCGCAAACCATCGCCAGGCGATCACAGTTTGGCTTAAGAGAACACAGGCCATTAGAGATCTTTTCAGGGAGCATCGGAACGACATGGCCTGGAAAATACACAGACGTGCCCCGGTTCTGGGCCTCCTCATTCAGAGCCGAAGCCACGCCAACATAGTGGGACACATCAGCAATAGCGACGTAGAGTGTCCAACTGCGATCTCTATTCGCGGTCGCGAAAACAGCATCGTCGAAGTCCTTGGCATCGTCACCATCGATAGTGACGAAAGGAACATCCCTGAGATCGTGCCGACCGGCCAAGTCTGTTTCACTAACGTGCTTGGGCAACCTTGCGGCTTCTTTTTTGACAGCGGACGGCCACTGACTGGGTATCGCAAAACTGTGTAATGCGATGTCGATTTCTATCCCTGGTGTGGCGACATCACCAAGTACTTCGACAACCTCAGCGATCGCTTTGCGACGTTTGCTGGGATATTCAAGAATTCTCGCCAGTACGTATTGACCATCTTCGGCAGAACCCGACTTGCTCGGCGCTATCAGTATCTCGTGTTGAATGCGCTTGTTGTCTGGGACCAGCAACCCGAATCCATCTTCCAGATAGAATCGGCCTACAACCTCTTCATGTCGACGTTCAAGAATCTCGACAACCGAAGCCTCTCTTCGACCCCGGGCATCGATACCGGTGAATCGAGCCAATACTTTGTCGCCATCGAACAATCGAGCCATCTCGCGCAGTGAGAGAAACATGTCCGATTCATTGTTATCAGGTATGAAGTAACCAGCACCGTCTTTGGTTCCCTGCACCATTCCCTTAACCAGGTCCATGTGCGCAGTAAGACCATAGGCACCGCGGCGATTACTGATGATCTGCCCGTCTCGCGACATCGCAATAAGCCGGCGTCGAAGTGCCTCAACTTGTTCTTCTGTCTCGAGCTGCAGATTTTCAGCCAACTCATCCAGGTAAACCGGCTCGCCGATTTTTTCGAGTTGCGCAAGGATATGCTCACGACTCGCTATTGGATTCGCGTATCTGGCAGCCTCGCGGGAGGCGAAAGGATCTCTGCTACCGGTGGGGTTTTTCTGTGATTTTTTGCGGGAGGGCATGAGGAATGGGCGCAGTATACACGCCGCGCCCTGCCATGTCTGTGACAGTGTCCGGAAAGTTGACAGGATGCAGACGGCTGGGTATTGTTGCGCTCCCTTGTATGGGGCCCCGCTTGCCCAGGTGGGTGAGCGCTAGCGCTTTGAAAGCGATAGCTTTCAGCGACGGGCGAACGATGCCAATCTACGATTGGCAGCCGGGGGAATTGGTGGACTGCAGCCGTAAGGCTGCCACATACCTATATCGATCAGTGCACCCAACAGGCACTTAAAACATTGTTGCCCAGGTGGCGGAATTGGTAGACGCGCTAGCTTCAGGTGCTAGTGGCCGAAAGGTCGTGGGAGTTCAAGTCTCCCCCTGGGCACCAACTCAATCAGCTTACGAGCACCTTTCCTGCTTGCTAGCCAGACTCCGACCCTTAAGATTATCTGTTGCTAGACCCCACCGAAGGGTAAACCAACTTGCTTACCAGTCTCTAACACTCACCAGCATCTGATTTCTTACAGCTAGTTACTCATGATTTCAATCGCAATAGTCGGCGCTGGTATAGCAGGATCAATAGTCGCCGAGAAACTATCTCCATACGTAAAAATTACGCTATTCGAAAAATCACGGGGATTCGGTGGGCGCATGGCAACCCGAAGAACAGAGAATGCTCATTTCGATCATGGCGCGCAGTTTTTCACTGCCAG
>JAKSCP010000181.1 GCA_022360535.1 Pseudomonadales bacterium
AATATCTTGTTTAACTTGTTCTGGCCCTATCAGCACTCCTTGTCCCAAGGGATAATCGGACTGGGGAGTTGGATGTTCAACCAGGGTCAGACAAGTTTCAGGTACGACGCGATACTCATCGTCTAAGCTCATTGCATCTACCCTAGAGCAATCCCGCTTCTTCCATGCGTGCGGCCCGCAACATGGAGGGGATGGCATAGTTTCCTTCATGGCAGGCGTACTCATAAAGTTGCCCGGCAACTTTGGTCATGGGAACTATAGCTGTAATCTTCTCTGTAAAAGTGGCTGAGTCTTCAAGCGTCCATTCGTAGTTTACGGTGAAATCATCAACTCGTGTGAAGCGCTCTGTTAACACTTTTTCTGCCGAAGTGCCAAACGGTTCCAGACTGGCAGTCATGCCATTGAAGTTGGTGCTGACAACCACCAGCGTGTCGCCGTCATAGTGGCCTCTTGCATCTCCTGACCACTGACCAATTTCCTCAGGCAGGGGTGGTCGACCATCCAGGGGCACGATGCGTGCGTTATGGATCATTTCAGTCAGGATCACTGCTGTATCCTTGTGTTGAAAGATCTGCACGTTGTTGTTGTAAAGGCTGGGCATGAACGGAGGCCCGTCGTTAAATCCGACGATGCAGCGCTCGGAAAGACCCCGGTCTTCAGGTCCGTCTTTGGCAATGCCACCCACTGTATATCGTACTGGCCGCTGGCCTGGAACGTCTGGGCCAAGTCCACCAAATTGCACAGGAGTGCCCTCCACTGTTTCCGGAAATCGGCCATTGAGCGGATACACCACGTGAGAGGTTCGGATGCGATCGGTAAGGCCGGCACTTTCTACCCAGAAATCGTTGTAACCGCCGGGGCCACCATCGCGCTGGGGAACGGCCTGATCAGATGCGGCATCTCTCGAGGCTAACCTGGCCCTGAGCTCCTCGACCTCTTCTGCAGTCATAAACTCACGTTCACCGTACTGATCAGGGCGTTGCATGGGCACGTTTGAAGAGAAATTCCACACCCCTTGCAGATCAGGTTGTCCCCACATGTTGCGGGGAGCGATGTAGTTATCTTGTGCGTTCGCCAGGCCGGCGACCAACGCTGCCGCCAGAAAGAAGGGGATGCCTGATACAGTTTTCATAGTGCCTCCACAAGGCTTGTAGCGAATTGGTAGAGAACTTATAGGCTTTGCGCGAAGGAATCAACGCGCGCAGGCTGAGCAGCCAGAACCACCGGGCAGATGGCAGCAGATGTGAGAGATCTCAATGTGGGAAAACAGAATGTGGGAAAACAGCCCGCCGCAACACAATAACTACAGTGTTGCGGTGGACTTTAGATGCGAAGAATTACCTTTAGCTGTTGGAGATCCAGCGCCGGGATATGTTCTTCTTTTCGCTCCCAGTCAAATTCTGTCGGTTTACTACCATGCGATCATGCATCTTGCTCACGATGGCACTTCCCTGCTTTTCGAAGAGAAAAGGCAGAAAGGCATGGACCAGGCACACCACGCTCGCCACTCCCAGATTGAGGGCGAAAGACAGAGCGTGTTTCATGTGTTGCAAGTAGCTTTCTTCTACTTGCTCCAGATGTGCACTAAAACGATTCAACCGACACTTCCCCCCCCGTCGTCTGATATTTCCAGCACGACCGGATTTGATTGATGCGAGTTAAAGATTAACAAAGAGAAGCTAGAAAATTTTTGCCAATATTGCTAAAAACTCCTAGAATTGAGTAAATTCATCTCATTAAAATCGATTTTATAGAATAAAAATCTATGGATAAGCTGGACCGCAAGATTCTCGAACTACTACAGGAAAATGGTCAGGCCTCAACCGCCGAGATCGCTGACGCCGTGGGTTTGTCCACCACTCCGTGTTGGCGCCGCATCCAGAAACTGGAGGAAGCCGGCGTTATTGCGAATCGTGTGGTGTTGTTGAATAGAGAAAAGTTAAATCTGGGAGTCGACGTGTTCGTCGCCATCAAGACCAATCAACACAATTGGGAGTGGCTGGAAAGCTTTGCCGCTGCCGTCAGTGAATTTCCCGAGGTAGTGGAGTTTTATCGTATGGCCGGTGAGTCCGACTATTTACTTCGAGTTGTTGTGCCGGATATTGAAGCCTTCGATAAATTCTACAAAAAGTTATTACAGTCCACTGAACTCTCTGATGTGTCTTCCAGCTTTGCCATGGAACAGATCAAATACACGACCAAGCTGCCGCTGCATTACAGTGGTTGAGTTGTATCCTGTTGTCACTTACTCAGGAATGGGAACTTCAAGCTTCTCCGGTACACCATAACCCTTCTGCACCGCAGGGCGCTCGGCAATTCGCAGGTACCAGGCCTTCAGATTAGGATAGTCACCTAGATTCATTTGTTGATATTCAAAGCGAGAAATCCACGGCCAGGTTGCAATATCAACTATTGAATATTCATCACAGATGTAATCGCGACCGTTAAGCCGTTTTTCCAACACAGCATACAAGCGTGCGTTTTCCTTGCTATAGCGTTCTTCCGCATAAGGTGCCTTGCCCGGATTGAATTTTACAAAGTGATGCGTCTGTCCAAGCATTGGGCCGATGTGGCCCATCTGAAACATCAACCACTCCATTTCGACCCAGAAGCTTTCGCTCATTGGCGAACTCATAAGCTTGCCGGTCTTGTTTGCCAGATACATAAGAATTGCACCTGACTCCATTAAGCTAATTCCGGCATCGTGATCAACTATGGCAGGAATTTTGTTGTTTGGGCTTAGGGAAAGATACTCCGGCTGATATTGGTCTCCCTTGGTGATGTCGATTGGAAATA
>JAKSCP010000258.1 GCA_022360535.1 Pseudomonadales bacterium
GAAATACCGTGAGTGATGTAGTTAACAACATCGATGCGGGCAATGTCCTGCTGCTTCAGAAAGTAAACGGCCTGGCTTTCCTGTTCACTGAAAATCGCGACCAGGACATTGGCACCAGTGACTTCACGCTTACCTGAAGACTGCACGTGAAAAACAGCTCGCTGTAATACTCGCTGAAAACCCAGGGTTGGTTGGGTTTCCCGCGTGGTTTCGGTTTCTGGAATCAGGGGTGTCGTGGCATCGACGAAATCAATCAGCTCTCCACGCAGGCGACTGAGATCGCAGTCGCAGGCAAGGAGCACATTAGATGCTACTTCATTGTCCAGAAGCGCTAACAAAAGATGCTCGACGGTCATGAATTCATGCCGTTTTTTGCGCGCACCTTTAAATGCGTAGTTTAGGGTTGCTTCTAAATCTTTGCTTAACATAAGTGTTATTGGTCCTGATATGGGTAGTCTTACTATCTATCAACTTCGACCGAACAAAGTAGTGGCTGTTCACATTCTCGAGAATAATCGTTTACCTGAGCTGCTTTGGTTTCGGCTACGTCTTTACTGTATACGCCGCAAACGCCTTTTCCCTCTGTGTGCACTTTCAGCATGATTTGCGTCGCCTTCTCAACATTCATATTGAAAAACGAGCGCAGCACATCAACGACAAAATCCATTGGGGTGTAATCGTCATTGATGAGTATGACCTTATAAAGCGGTGGTTGTTTTAGTTTGGGTTTTTCTGTCGTGGTGGCAAAACCGGTATCACCAACACCCCCCTCATCGTCTTGAGAGTTGTTTGGATGCATAGGCAATTTGGTCATTCGCACTTCTGGTAAATCTCTGCTTCTCATACTCATTACTACGTACAAACTGGGGAATTCAATAGCACCAGGACGCAAATATTTTGCGTCAGATCACCGTGCTTGAAAAGGTCTTTGTGGAATAGTTTGCGACCGGCCGGAAATCGGCTTTCCCCTCGTAATCTGGGGCTAAATCGCGAAAATTCAAGCACCTGCGCTCAGATACTGGGAAACTGTCTCACGGACTCGCTTTGACATTCAAATAGCGATGGTGTATAGCGTCAGATGGGTGGCTAGGAGTCACCCAGGCAACACCCAAAAGAATTAAAACAAATAATAACAAGCACGGAGTAAGAAATGAGTACCGGGCAAGTTAAATGGTTCAATAATGCGAAGGGATTCGGCTTTATTTTACCCGACGATGGTGGCGATGATCTGTTCGCCCACTATTCTGCTATTGGCATGGAAGGCTATAAGACTTTAAAGGCCGGACAACTGGTTTCGTTTGATACCGTTGAAGGCCCCAAAGGATTACATGCAGCCAACATAAAGCCGCTTTCTGGTTCAGCACCAGCTGCTTCAGAGCAAACCGAAACTCAGGCTTCCGAAACCGCAACTGATTCAGTTGCAGCGGCAACTGCCGCTGAGTAATTGGCAAGCTGATGGGCGGTGCCTTTCGGAGTAGGTCCTAGCCTACTCCTCATGATCGCTATCCCCCTCTGTTCGGATCGTTCGCTGTTCGCCTGCGCAATTCTGTGCGGGTAGACTGTTGCTGTCCGTTTCCCTGGCTCCCCATGATCAATGGCTGAAGTGATTCTGTTTAACAAACCTTACGGGGTGCTATCCCAGTTTTCCGGCGATGATCATAAGGCCACCCTGGCAGCATTCATCCCTGTCAAAAACGTCTATGCTGCAGGGAGACTGGACAAGGATTCTGAAGGCCTGTTAATTCTCACCGATGACGGTAAATTGCAGGCGCAGATATCCGACCCCCGCTACAACAAATCGAAAACCTATGTGGTGCAGGTCGAGGGCGACATCGACAAGGATGCTATTGCACGATTGCAAAGGGGAGTCGAGCTTAAAGATGGCATGACATTGCCAGCGAAAGTTAAAGCAATTTCTGAGCCTGAGCTCTGGCCCAGAAATCCCCCGGTACGGTTTCGTCAAAAGATTCCCACCAGTTGGATAGAGCTCACCCTGCGCGAAGGACGCAACCGTCAGGTTCGTCGCATGACAGCGGCGGTTGGTTATCCAACGTTACGCCTGGTTCGAACCCAGGTAGCAGATTGGCGTCTGCAGGATTTACCACCTGGGAAATGGCGTCGTATTAAGCTGTGAAAATTGGAAAAAGGCCTGGTGCGCTTACTGCCAGCGCTTGATGGCCTTGCTATCACTCTCTCGGCTTTGCACCCAGTCGCTGCCGGCATCGGTGCACTGCTTTTTCCAGAACGGCGCATTGCTTTTGAGATAGTCCATGATGAATTGGGCACTATCGAAGGCAGCCTGCCGGTGACTGCTGGCTGTGCCGACGAATACGATCTGCGCACCGGGCTCAAGTTCCCCCACACGGTGAATGATACTGGTGGCAAGCAGCGGCCAGCGTTCGGCCGCCTGCTCTGCGATGTCGGCAAGACTCTTTTCGGTCATGCCAGGATAGTGCTCCAGCGTTAAGGTTTTTATCCGTTCAGCGCCGTTATCCCCTGGTTCATAGAGTTCTCTTACCAGCCCTGAGAAAGTGACGATGGCACCGGGATCACCCGCTTTTTCTCGCAGCAATTCATATTGCTCTGATAGATTGAAATCAGCTTCTTGAACCAGGATCTGTGACCAATTCATTTGCGACTACTTGCTAAGAGAAGATTTGAGCGGGATAACTAGCCACCGGTCATGGGTGGGAAGAAAGCAACCTCATCATCTTCAGAAAGTTTATAAGAAGACTCTACAACTGTTTGATTTACAGCGACCAACAATGGATTGCCGCTCTGATTGATGGACCTGAATGATTCATCTTGCTGCATCAATAGAGAAACCAGATCGGCAACAGTGGTGACGCTTTCAGGTAGAGCCAATTGCTCTTTCGAGCGCTGCATTGCCTCCCGTACGCTGGCAAAGTAATGAATCTCAATCATTAGCTACTCCCTGCTCCGCCTCGGCCCGCTGGTAATGACCGCTGCGGCCACCTGACTTCTCTTGTAAACAGATGCCCCCTAGCACCATGTCTTTATCCACCGCTTTACACATATCGTAAATCGTTAACGCCGACACCGAGACTGCGGTTAACGCTTCCATCTCTACACCGGTTTTGCCATGGACCCGACAAGTGGCAGTAATGTTCACCCGATTAGAGTTACTGTCCAGTTCTAAATCGACTTTCACTGAATTCAGCATCAGCGGGTGGCACAGAGGAATGAGCTGCGAGCATTGCTTTGCCGCCTGAATGCCGGCAATTCTCGCTACACTCAGCACATCGCCCTTCTTGTGTCCGCCATCAGCAATGAGTTGCAACGTGCTCGCTGCCATCTTCACATAACCGCTTGCTGTGGCAATGCGTTCGCTTGCTGCTTTATCACCAACATCAACCATGTTGGCGTTGCCGTCTTTATCAAGGTGAGTGAGCTGTGAGGTCATGGAAACGATTGCCTGTTACGCAGTAATGCTTATTATCCCCTTTTCATTATCGGACCTAAAGCCAAGATTGCAGAACATAGATGAACATTCTGCTTTAGACGTCTGATCGAATTAAACTTCATTCTATTGAAAGGACTCGATGGCCAACACTGAACTTCCCCATGTCACCGTGGCTACCGTCGTACCCAGAGAGGGACGCTTTCTCATGGTGCGCGAACGTAGTGATGGTTTGCTGGTCTACAATCAACCGGCAGGTCATGTAGAACCGGAGGAGAGTATCCTGGACGCCGCAATCCGGGAGACCCTTGAAGAAACTGCCTGGCACATCCATCTAGAGTCTTATCTCGGTACTTATCAGCATGTTGCAAACAATGGCATTAGCTATATTCGTCACTGCTTTGTCGCCTCAGCAGGGAACCATGATCCACAACGGGAGTTGGATCAGGATATTGAAGCAGCACTTTGGCTAAGCGCCGATGAAATCGCTGGCTTGCAAGATCAATTGCGAAGCCCTATGGTCTGGCGCGCCATCGAAGACTATGTGGCTGGCAACACCTATCCTTTATCTCTTTTTAAACTATGACCAGTTCTAACCTCAGTTCGCTTGATCCGAAACAGACCCGCGTCATTGTCGGTATGTCCGGTGGCGTCGATTCCTCAGTGTCGGCTCATTTACTGCAGCAGCAGGGATTTCAGGTAGAAGGCCTTTTCATGAAGAACTGGGAGGAAGATGACGGCACGGAATATTGCACCGCCAAGGAAGACCTCGCTGACGCCCAATCCGTCTGTGATCGGCTGGGTATCCATCTGCATACAGCCAATTTCGCTGCAGAATACTGGGACAATGTATTCGAGCACTTCCTCAAGGAATACAAGGAGGGGCGCACTCCAAATCCCGATGTGCTTTGCAACAGGGAAATCAAGTTCAAGGCTTTCCTGGAGTATGCCCAGGAGCTTGGGGCCGACTACATAGCCACCGGCCACTATGTGCAGCGTCGGGATGAGCAAGGCTCAACCTATCTCTGCAAAGGTCTGGACTCTAATAAGGATCAGAGCTACTTCTTATGCGAAGTTGCTGAAGAAAGTCTACGTAAGAGTCTGTTTCCCATTGGAGAGCTTAATAAGTCTGAAGTTCGGTCTATCGCTCAGGACTTAAGGCTCACTACTCATGACAAGAAAGACAGCACCGGTATCTGCTTTATTGGGGAGCGCAAGTTCAAAGATTTTCTGGAGACTTACCTGCCTGCCCAACCAGGGCCAATCGAGTCAGCAGATGGCGAGACTCTCGGCCAGCATGCCGGCCTGATGTATTACACCCTTGGCCAACGCCAGGGTTTGGGCATTGGTGGCATCAGAAATCGTCTGGAAGCCCCCTGGTATGTGGTGGACAAGGACTTAGCAAGGAACGTGTTAATAGTGTCTCAAGGCAATGAAAATGAAGACTTATTTTCAACTGAGCTCATCGCACAACCTGCCACATGGATTAATGGCAGCGCACCGGAGTTGCCACTGCGATGCAGCGCCAAGATTCGTTACAGACAGCAGGACCAACAGTGTGAGATTACTGCGTTAAGCGATTCAGCAGTAGCCAGCGGCAAAATCCGTGTGACTTTCGATAAGCCACAACGGGCAGTCACCCCTGGACAGTATGCTGTTTTCTATCAACAAGACCGCTGCCTGGGAGGAGCCATCATTGACGCTTACAGCAGCTGAGCTGAGCAAATGGGAGCAGCAGCACGTTGCGCTGGCAGCAGTGGCCCAGAGTGCCACTCTGGTGCGGGATCTGGCCTATGAGGGCGATGTACCACAGCGGCAGTTAGCGGCCTGCATAAACCCTCTGCTGCAACTCACAGCGTCGTCAATAGATGATGTCTATCCTGAACTTCCCGATCTAACTCGCGGATTTCAAACACTTCAAGAGATTTTCAGCAATGATCGTGTGAGGCAGCACGGGGATGTCATCCGCTACACCCTGGGTATGCTGCTGCTGCGCAATAAGCTAATGAGTGACGGCGAAATGCAGGAAATACTGCGCCGACGTCTGCAATATCTGGATCCCCTGCCCACCGGTGAGGCATTTCTGGACGGGGATCGGGTACTCGAGGGTGATGACAACCCCCAGTATTCTCACCAGGAGCGCATATTGCAGCAGCTTGCCAACCTATATCAGGATACAATTAGCACCCTCTCCTACCGCATTCAGGTACAAGGAAAGATCGACAATCTGAAGAACGAACGCATTGCCAACAGCATCCGAGCCTTGCTGCTGGCTGGTATCCGTTCTGCTGTGCTTTGGTATCAGCTGGGAGGTCGCCGCTGGCGCCTCGTGGTCTACCGTAAGCGCATCAAGGAAACAGCAAGCAACATTCGGCGCCGACTGATTGCGCCGGTATAGGAACCCATCATGACCGACACTGCTTTTAGCCCGCTATTGGCGATTTCTCCAATGGATGGGCGCTACCGCAGTAAATGTGAACCCCTGGCCCCCTATTTCAGCGAATTTGGCCTGATGCGCTATCGCGTCATGGTGGAAGCGCGCTGGTTACAGCAGCTCGCAGACTGTCCAGGCATCCCGGAACTGGCCTCACTGTCTGCTGATCAGGTGCAGGCGCTGGAAGATCTGCACCTGAATTTCAGTCTGGCGGATGCCGAGAGAGTGAAGGTGATAGAGAGCGAAACTAATCATGATGTCAAAGCGATAGAGTATTTTATTAAAGAAAAACTTGAAGATTCAGCAAACTTAAGCCAACACCTGGAATTCGTGCACTTCGCCTGCACCTCTGAAGACATCAACAATCTCGCTTATGGCTTGATGGTGGATCAGGGGCGGACCCGGATATTGTTGCCGTACATGCAGCAACTCATTGATAATATTAAAGAAAAAGCCCGAGAATATGCTGACCAGCCGATGTTGTCCCGGACTCACGGGCAACCAGCTTCTCCAACTACGGTTGGTAAAGAGTTCGCGAATGTGGCGTACCGTCTGCAACGCCAACTGCAGCAGCTAACCGACACCCCAGTGCTCGGCAAGATCAACGGGGCTGTGGGCAACTACAACGCCCATCTCTCAGCCTATCCTGACGTGGATTGGCCTACTCTGGCCAATGAGTTTGTCGACTCATTGGGATTGCAGTGGAATCCCTACACCACGCAGATCGAGCCCCATGACTATCTGGCAGAAATTTTCGATAGTGTTTCGAGATTCAACACAGTACTTATTGATTTTTCTAGAGATATTTGGTCATACATCGCAATAAATTACTTTCGTCAGAAGACCGTCGCAGGGGAAGTTGGCTCATCAACCATGCCCCACAAGGTCAACCCAATCGATTTTGAAAACGCGGAAGGCAATCTGGGGCTGGCCAACGCCGTTATGCAACATCTGGCCAGCAAGCTGCCGGTTTCTCGCTGGCAGCGCGACCTCACCGATTCCACCTTACTGCGCAATATGGGTACTGGCCTGGCTCAAAGCTATCTAGCCTACCAGTCGCTCAGCAAAGGGCTTGGCAAGCTGGAATTGAACCCTGACGCCATCGATGCAGATATCGATAGTTGTTGGGAGATTCTGGCCGAGCCGGTACAAACCGTGATGCGTCGGTACGGTATAGAGCAGCCTTACGAAAAGCTGAAGGCGCTTACTCGTGGCAAAGGCATAAGCCAAGCTGCCTTACATGATTTCATCAGTGGTCTGGACCTTCCAGAGCAAGCACGCCAGGACTTGCTGCAGCTCACCCCCCGCACCTATCTGGGCAATGCCATCAGCCAGGCACAGGCCATTTGAGCCACTACCGCATTAATCCAGACTTCGACCCTGCCAGTTTCCTAGCTGAGAATTGGCAGCAGAAACCGGTAGTTATAAAGAATTTCTTCAGCGATTTTTCCGACCCGCTGGAAGCAGAGGAACTGGCTGGTCTGGCCCTGGATGAAACAGTGGAGAGTCGCCTGGTCCAATTTAACGGAGGCAGTGGTTACGCCTCGCAACAGGGGCCGTTTCAAGAACAGACCTTCACAGGCTTAAGCGATGAAAACTGGACTCTGCTGGTGCAGGCAGTCGACCAGCTAGTCGATGAGGTTGCGCAATTGAAGCTGGCATTCCAGTTCCTGCCGAGTTGGCGCATTGATGATGTCATGGTCTCCTTTGCCACCCCCGGCGGAGGTGTGGGGCCTCATTTCGATCACTACGATGTATTTCTAGTACAAGGCCAGGGCTCACGGTGCTGGAAAGTAGGCCCCAAAGCCTCCCAGGAATCCCATCAAATCACTGAATCTGGTCTCAAACTTCTTGATGATTTCCAGCCAGAACAAGAAGTTACTCTGAAAAGCGGAGATGTACTCTACATCCCTCCCGGATTTGGGCACTGGGGCGTCGCAGAAACAGCAGGGCTTTGCTACTCAATCGGCTTCAGAGCCCCATCCCGCAGTGAAATGCTGGAAGCCTTTAGTGATGAGCTTATGGATCAATGCTCTGAGTTTCAGCGTTTTCGGGATTTGCCATCAGGGTCCACCCCGAGCAGCAATTCTCATCCAGGCGAAATCGCCCTACCGGATCTCAAAGCCCAGTGGCACCAGCTTGCTCCCCAACTCCATAGAGAAGAGGATTTCTATCGCAGTTTTGGCAAATTGGTGACCCGCCCGCGCTACCCCGAGTACATTGCGCTGGCTGCGACAGCACTGGATCAGAATCAGCTCATTGCTGCCTTACTTGAAGCTAACCCTATCGAACGCAACCCAGGCTCCAGCTTCGCCTGGCTGGACCCCGAATCGGGTAGCGGGCTATGGGTATTCGCGGATGGGGAAGCCTTTTCACAGCCAAGGGAGAATATTAAAGCTGTGATCGGGCTTTGCGACGCAAGTATTGAAAATATCTCAACTATTGAGCCACCAGAAGCGACCCAAGCCTGGCAGGATTTGCTGTTAAGGCTCGTCGGACAAGGCAGCCTGCTGCTGCCCAGCCAGCTTAGAGACTGAGTTGTCGCTCGCTGGCTTTCAGAAATTCGGCTTTTAGATCCTCGTAGCTGTGCACCGCAGGAAACTGGGGGAACTCTTCGATCACGTTGTCCGGCGCCTTGAACAGGATACCCGCATCAGCTTCGGACAACATGGTAGTGTCGTTGTAGGAGTCTCCTGCTGCGATAACCCTGAAGTTGAGCCCGTGGAAGGCTTTGACACATTGCCGCTTTGGGTCGGCCTGGCGCAATTTGTAATCGACTATAGCGCCGGATTCATCTGCAATCAGTCGGTGGCAGAATAATGTTGGGAAATCCAGCTGGCGCATCAGCGGTTGAGAAAACTCATAGAAAGTGTCAGACAGAATAATGACTTGGAAACGCTCCTTCAGCCACTTCACAAAGTCATGAGCCCCTTCCAGAGGCGCCATGGTAGCTATGACTTCCTGAATGTCTGGCAACCCCAACTGATGTTGGGCCAGCAGCCCCAGGCGTTGCTTCATCAGCACGTCATAGTCAGGGATATCCCGGGTGGTAGCCCGCAGTTCATCGATCCCGGTTTTCTCGGCGAAACCAATCCATATTTCCGGGATCAGAACCCCTTCCAAATCAAGGCAGGCTAATTCCATTGGCTGTGACGACTCCCTGTGGTGTATTTAGACAATCGAAATGTACCAGAATTGTTTTGGCTTCTATAGGGAATAAGAAGCGCGAGAAAACGGACACCGATTTTACGGGGCCCACGAAAACTCTAGCTCTCAATTGTCTAAGCTAGAAAAAGATTTTGTTTAGACAGTCTAACTATTTAATTTTGCTAGGGTTTTTTCACGTGGAACATTGCTTGTGTCGCCGTGGAACATTGTCACAGCGGGGCTGCGGCCCCAACATCTCTTTACCGCCTACAGGATTTCATCGACAATGCGCCCTGCTCGGCGTCGTCCTGACACCGACTACCCTATCAGCGACACGACCCAATCGGAAAGCAGACTATGCTCAGCACACAGGAAGTGAGTTCTCTTAATGAAGAACTCAAAGACAGCGAGCCTAAGGACATCATTGCCCATATGCAGTCGTTGCTTCCCAAGTTGGCGGTCGCATTCAGCGGCGCCGAAGATGTGGTGTTAGTACATTTCGCTGCCAAGCTTGATCCAAGGCCAGCCTTCCTGAGTCTGGATACCGGCCGTCTTCACCCCCAAACCTTGCGTTATATCGAGCAAATACGGAAGCACTATGAGTTGGATCTGGACGTACTGCATCCGGACCCTGCAGAGTTGGATCAGCTCATAAAAAACAAAGGCTTGTATAGCTTTTACGAGGACGGACACGAAGAATGCTGCGGGATCCGAAAGGTAGCGCCCCTGGGCCGCAAGCTGCTGCATTTCGATGCCTGGGTCACCGGTCAGCGTCGGGATCAAAGCCCTACCCGTCAGGAAGTACCGGTGGTGGAGATAGATAGCAGCTTTTCCACTGCCGAACACCAGGTGTTAAAGATAAATCCTCTGGCCAACTGGAGTTCAGCCCAGGTCTGGGATCTGATTCGGATGCTGGAAATCCCTTACAACCCGTTACACGACGAGGGCTTTGTCAGCATCGGTTGTGAACCGTGCACCAAGGCGATTGGGCCCAATCAGCATGAGCGTGAGGGCCGTTGGTGGTGGGAAGAGGCAACGATCAAGGAGTGCGGCCTGCACCGCGGCAATCTGGACCGCATGAGCGATTAGATCGGGTCAAACTCCGGCAGCGCAATCTCATCAAATAAGGCGTTTCTGCGTGCAGGGTCTTTCTCTGCTGCCGCGGCCTGGATCAGTTCTTGCGTCAGATGGGGCGCAAACATCTTGATGAAATCCACCATGTAGCTACGCAGATAGCTATCCCGGCGAAATCCCAGTTTGGTCACACTGGCCTCAAACAGATGACTGGCATCCAGGGCGATCAAGTCTTTGTCCAGTTCAGGATCGTGGGCCATTTTAGCCACTATCCCAACTCCCAGCCCGAGACGGACATAGGTCTTAATGACGTCGGCATCAGCAGCGGTGAACACCACCCTGGGGTTGAGTCCCTGCGCCTTAAACGCTTCGTCCAGCTTGGAACGACCCGTGAATCCAAAGGTGTAGGTCACCAAGGGAAAAGATGCCAGATTACTTAGTGTTAAGTCTTTTTCATCAGCTAAAACATGAGATTTTGGCACGATCACTGCCCGATTCCATCGATAACAAGGCATCATGACTAGATCGGTAAACAACTCCATTGCCTCAGTGGCTATCGCAAAATCGGCTGTACCATCGGCGGCGGACTGGGATATCTGCATCGGGGTACCTTGATGCATATGCAGGGCGACGGTTGGGTGCTGGGCGATAAACTCCTGAATAACGGCAGGCAGAACATAGCGGCACTGGGTATGGGTCGTAGCAACTGACAAGGAGCCTTTCTGCTCCGACGAATACTCCTCCGCAATCGACTTGATGTTGTCCACCCGCTGCAGGATCTGCTCCGCAGTGTCCAGAATGTCCTCTCCCGCTGCAGTGACCTTCTGCAGATGCTTGCCACTGCGAGAGAATATCTCCACTCCAAGTTCTTCCTCTAACTGCTTGATTTGACGGCTTATTCCAGGTTGTGATGTATAAAGGGATTGGGCTGCCTGGGACACATTC